>DATHYU010000162.1:0-11589 GCA_035458965.1 Acidimicrobiia bacterium
GTTCAGATCTCCGAGTGCCACGGTGCCCAGGGCGATGACGAAGGCGAGGGCGACGCCCCGCCGCGGGTTCCGCGCCGGGCCGTGGCCCTTCGCGAAGAAGCCCAGGACCGGGAAGATGCGGTCCGACGCGAGGGACTGGAGGATTCGTGGGGCCCCGAGGAACGACGCCATCGCCGACGACAGCGTCGCCGCGATGACCCCGATGTCGATGAGGGCCGGAACGGCGGCGATCGATCCCATCGCCCCGGTGTCGGCGATCAGGTCGGCCCGGGAGGCGTTCGCCGCCATGAGGATGGCGACCAGGACGTAGACGACCGTCGAGAGCCCGACGGCGAGGAAGGTGCCGATGGGCAGGCTCCGGCTCGGGTCCTTGAGGTCCCCGGACATGCTGACGCCCTGCGTGAATCCGGTGACGGCAGGGAAGAAGATGGAGAACACGACCCAGAAACCGAGGGCGTCGCGCGGAGAGGTGAGCCCCTCCCCGAGCTGATCGGCCGAGGCCCCGCCGAAGGCGCCGGCGAAGAACGAGACGAGGCCCACGATGAGGGCCGCCATCACGACGTACTGGAACCTCGTCGCGACGTCGGCTCCCGCCCAGGCGAGCCCGAGGAGCAGGACGATCGCGACCGCGGCGATCAGCTGGACGAAGAGGTCTGATTCCACACCGGCGACATCGGCAACCGCCTCTCCGAAGCCGACGGCGTAGAAGCCGATCGACACCGACTGCGCAAGGAACAGCACGATGCCGATCGCGCCACCGAACTCGATCCCGAGCGTGCGCGAGATGAGGTAGTAGTCACCGCCTGCGCCCACCTCGATGTTCGTGGCGATCGCTGCGACCGAGATGCTCGTGAGGACGGACACCGCCGTCGCCGCGCCGATGATGAGGAGCGCCTTGACGAGCCCGGCGTTGCCGACGACGAAGCCGAGGCGCAGGAAGAGGATGATGCCGAGGATCGTCAGGATCGACGGCGTGAAGACCCCGCCGAACCACCCGAGCCCCGCACGCCCAGGGTTCACTCCGGCCTCGGTCGACGGGTCAGTCAGAGAGGATCTTCGGGGCTTCGGTGATGCCCTTGTCGGCGAGCTCCTTGGCCATCATCTCGCGGAGCACGTACTTCTTCACCTTCGTGCCCGACATCGGGTACTCGGAGACGAATCGCACGTAGCGCGGTATCCGGTACGTGGCGATCTGGCCGCGGCAGTAGTCGATGATCTCCTGCTCCGTGGCCTCGGTATCGGGCTTCAGCATGACGAAGGCCGCCGGGACCTCGACGTAGCGGGCATCGGGCGCCGCCACGACCTGGGCCATCGCGACGGCGGGGTGCGTGAGCAGGTATCCCTCGACCTCGGCCGCCGACACGTTCTCGCCGCCGACCTTCAGCATGTCCTTGACCCTGCTCACGAAGAGGATGCTGCCGTCCTCGAACATGCGAACCACGTCGCCGGTCCGGAAGAACCCACGCTCGTCGAACACCGACGCCGTCAGCTCGGGGTCGCGGAAGTACCCGTCGAAGGCCTGGGGCCCGCGGTACCAGAGCTCGCCCTCCGCCGGCGCATCGAGGCGCTCGCCGGTCTCGGGATCGTGGACCTCGCACTCCATCCCGGGCATCGGAAGGCCGTCGGTGAGGATCCGGCGCTCGAGCGGGTCGTCGAGCTCCGAGAGCGAGAGGAACGCGCACGCCTCCGTCTGGCCGAAGCATCCGATGAGCGTCGCCTGCGGGGTCGCGGCGGCGGCCTGCCGGAGGCGCTCCTCGACACCGACGAGCAGCAGCACCCTGAGCGCGTCGAGGTCGCCCTCGTCCGCGGCGCCGAGCACCGGCATCCAGATCGTCTCGAATCCGGGCAGGGCGACCTCGCAGGGCTCGTCGCGGATCTGCGCCGCGGCGACCTTCGGGTCGAAGAAGCCCGTGTGCACGAAGGTCCCTCCGGCGTACAGCGTCGTGGTGATGAACGCCACGCCGCCGATGTGGAAGAGAGGAAGCGCCGTCCAGACGCGATTCCCGTCGGTGATCGCCTTGCGGTCGTCGACGGTGCTGCTCGAGAAGCGGAGGAACGCCTCGTGGCTCAGCATCGCGCCCTTGGGCATGGCCGTCGTCCCCGACGTGTACATGATCACCGCGGTGTCCCGAACCCGCACGGCCGACTGCCGGTGGCGGAGGGCCTCGTCCGTGACGCCGTCGGCGAGCGCCTCCCAGGCGGCTCGATCGAAGGTCCCGGCGGGGGACTCGTCTTCGAGCACGACCACGGCCTCGAGCTCGGGTGCCTCGTCGAGCCGGACCCGCGTGCCCTCGCTCCGGGTGATCTCGGGGAACGTCTCGAGGATCAGGCCGGCGAAGTCGGTGCCCTGCCCGGGCGACGCCGTCACGATCACCTTCATGCCGCAGTGGGTGATGACCTGCTTCAGCTCGAACGGCTTGAAGCGGGAGTTGATCGGCGCGGCGATCGCGCCCGTCTTGGCGATCCCCAGCAGGGTCGTCGCCGTGTCGATGCTCTCGTGGAGGAAGTAGCCGACGCGGTCGCCCGGCCCGACACCGAGCGCCAGCAGGCTCTTCGCGACCTGGTCGGTGCGCGCGGCGAGGTCGGCGTACGTGGAGCGGGCGTTCGGGAAGACGACCGCCTCACGGTCGGGATGGGCGGCGGCCCGCTGATCGACGAGGTCGCCGAGGGTCGTGACGTTGATCCAGGTGCGTTCGGTCATGCCAGGACCCTAGCGAACGGCTCCCGTCCCGATCACGCCGCGAGACGCTGCCGAGGGGTCCGATCGGCTACGCGGTGATGCACTGCTGGCGGGCCTGGCACAGCACCGTGCCATCGGGGCCCCAGAGGGTCGCGTCCCAATCGAACAGCCCGGCCTTCACGAGCCTCGTGCGGCTCTCCATGATCGCCAGCTCGAGCGGGTACGACCGCGGCAGCTCCGTCCGGAAGTGCACCGTGTAGTCCACCGTCGTGGTCGGGATCTCCTCCTCCCACCGGACCCACAGCGGCATCATCCCCGCGTCGGCGAGGACGGCGAGCCCGGGGGCGTCGAACGGACGCGGATCGGCGAAGCCCATCCACCCTCCCGACACCATCGGGCCGTCCGGATCGGAGCCGGAGCCGATGCGATGCTGGGCCACGACGTGGTTCGCGAAGGGGAAGGTCTGGGCGGGGGTGAACGCGTCGCTGCGCCGCCCGGGATCGGGGGGCGCAATGCCGGGCATCGGCAGCTCGCCGAACTCGACGCTCTCGCGATGGACCCCGAACACGGCGATCGCCATCGCGGTCAGCCGGCCGTCCCGCATGCAACGCGCCGAGAGGTTCACGACGGTCCTGCCCCGCCGCTCGACGGTCACGTCGACCTCGTAGTCGCCGGCCTCGTTCGGCCGGAGGAAGTGGGTCGTGATCGATCGCGGGTGCATGGCCGGGTCGTCCACCACCAGGGCCATCGCCATGAGCGACTGGGCGGTCACCATCCCGCCCTGCGTCCGCCCCATGTTGTTCGCCCAGGTGGGCGGGGCCGTCGCGACGAATCGTTCGTCGGTGATCCGCCTGATCGGTGCGTCGCGGTCGAACTCGGGCGCCGTCATGCCCCGGGGTCCCAGCCCGGGCGCCGCTTCTCCACGAAGGCGGCCGTCCCCTCGGCGAAGTCGTCGCTCCCGAAGAACGTGGTGTTGAAGAACTGGGCGGACCGGAGGGCGGCCTCCGCAGGCATGTCGGCGAGGATCGAGAAGGTCTGGCGGCCGAGGCGGACCGCCTCGGGGCTGACCCGCTCGAACTTCCTGGCGTAGTCGGCGACGGCGGCGTCGAGCGCGTCGCGATCGGCGACCACCCGGCTCACCAGGCCGATCCGGTGGGCCTCCGCGGCGTCGATCGGGTCCCCGGTGAACATCATCTCGAGCAGCACCTTGCGGGGGATCGCCCGGGCGAGATGGGCCACGATGATCATCGGGAACAGGCCGATCTTGACCTCGGGGGTGGCGAAGGTCGCGTTCTCGGTCGCGATGACCACGTCGCACATCCCGGCGAGACCGAGCCCCCCGGCGTAGGCAGGGCCCCCGACGGCGGCGATGACCGGCTTCGGCGCCTCGAGCATCAGCTCGTGGGCGGCGACGATGTCCGCCGGCCACCGGTACGCCTCGGCGGCCTTGAGGTCCGGCAGGGCGCGGACCTGCTTCAGGTCGGCGCCGGCACAGAAGGCGTCGCCGTTCGCGGAGATCGCGACCGATCGGACGTCGGGATCGTCGAAGTGCCCGCGCAGCGCGGCGAGGATCTCGGCGGACATCACGGCGTCGAGTGGGTTCCGTTGCTCGGGGCGGTTCAGGACGATCCGGCCGAGCGTGCCCTGCCGGTCGACGAGGATGGTCTCCCAGTTCATGTCGCCTCCTTGAGCCGGTTGCGGAGCCCGAACCGATCGCTGACGGCCCACGAGTCGGTGACCCGGCCGTCACCGACGTGCGAGATCGTATTCACGTGGATCCAGCACGGCGCCCCGACCGCCTCGTCGGGTATGCCGAAGAGCCCGCCCCGGTAGGTGCCGTCGATGCGAAGGCGCAAGGCGACCTTGCGGCCGGACCCGAAGGCGTCCTCGATCACGACGTCCTCTGCCCGCACCGGAGCGGGCAGCGGCGCCTTCAGCGCCCAGGCCCGGGCGACCGCCACGGCGTCGGGCTCTTCCGCGGCGACGGCCGTCGACCAGGGATCGTCCATCGCGGCGGGCAGCGGATCGGCGACGCCCGACGACAGTTGCTGGCGGCGTCCGTAGAAGTCCTGCTCGACGAGGCACTCCGAGAGCCGGCCGTCCCCGGCGCGGCGGTACATCGAGATGCCCATCCACACCGCCCGGTTGCCGTTCGTCCACGTGGCGTGCTCCGAGAAGCGCAGGGCGATGCGGTCGTCGTCGGCGAACAGGTCGTGGACGACGAGCCCGAGGTCGGGAAAGTGATCGCCGAGCGCGCTCTCGACCATGGCGAGGTACCGGTCGTAGTCGAGCGTGGACCCGCTCATCGTGAAGCGATACGACGGATGGATGATCGAGGGCACCACCGTCAGATCGCCCTGCGTCGTGTAGTCGTCGCAGTAGATGCGCATGAGCTCGGTGAACTTCACCCGCGCGCTCCTCTCGGTCTGATCGCCAATGCCGCGATCGAGACGGCGAACGCGGCGACGACCATCCCGAGCGAGGCTCCGTACCCACCCGTGGTGTCCACGAGGGCGCCGAAGGCCCACGGTCCGGCCGAGTACCCGATCATGTACCCGGCGACGACGACCCCCGACGCCGCCCCCGCCCGCTCGGCCGATGCCTCCTTGATCACCGCGAACATGGCGACCGAGTTCCACGAGATCGCACCAGCCCCGACGAGCACGGTCGAGAAGGCGAGCATCCACACCCCGAACCGTCCTGCCGACCATGCGCCGACGGCGGCGACCACCGCGAGCGCCCCCATGATCGCGAGCAGCCGGTCGGAGTGATGGGTCCGGTCGGCGACGGCACCCCAGGCAAGCCGGGCCACCACCCCGACGAGGCCCATGATCGTGAGCATCGCGCCGGCCGTCGTCTCCGAGAGGCCGACGCCCTCGACGCCGAACACGGCGATGAAACCGATCAGCGCACCCGTTCCCCATCCGATCGCGAGGGCGTTCACGGTCAGGGTCCAGATGCGGAATCCCAAGGGCGGCCTGGCGACGGTGCGATCCCGGCCGGGCCGTATCGGCCCGGCCGAGACCCGGGACATCCAGAGGAGGACCAGGGCGATGGCGGGGATGCAGGCCGTGGTCAGCATCGCCCATCGCCATCCCCATGCCGCGGCGACGGGCGGCGTCAGCGCCCCGGCGGCCGCTATCCCCAGGGGACCGCCGGCCTGCTTCATCCCGATGACCTTGCCGCGGCGGTGGAACGGGACGTGGTTGTTCACGAGGGTGTTCGTCGCCGGGTTGGCGGCCGAGGCCGTCAGCCCGGCGAGCATCGACGCCACGAAGAAGACGGCGAAGCCGGGTGACAGCGCCAGGCCCACCGCCACCCCGACCCCCAATCCGAAGGCCCATCTGAGGAGCCGGACGCCCCCGACGCGGTCGGTGAGCGTGCCGAGCAGGGGCGACGTCAGCGCGGCGACCATCCCCTGGGCGAACAGCACGAAGCCGAAGGCCGACTTCGAGAGCGAGAAGGCGGCGATGAGCACCGGTCCCGTGGCGGCGATCCCACTGCTGAAGTACCCCGGAGAGGCGATCGCCAACGAGGACGCCGCGGTCAGATACCCGACGCGGGGCCGTGTCGTCATGCCGGCCCCGGGTGGAGCGCAATCGGGCCGGGTGCCGCCAGGGTCATGCTCAGCGCCTCGGATCGAAGTCGTGCACCTCGGGGCGGTCGAGGGGGAGTCCCTGGAGGAGGTACTTCTGGATGCGCTCCGACGGGGTCTTCGGGAAGTCCGCGCGGATCTCGATATACCGGGGAACCATGTACTTGGGCAGCTGCTCCGTGAACCAGGCGTGCAGCTCGGCCGGGTCCACATCCTCGGACACGCGGATGTCGAGCTTCACGTCGTCCTCGCCGAACTCCGACGGCACGCCGTAGGCGGCCGCCTCGACGATCTTCGGATGCGTGAGCACCACGTACTCGAGCTCGGGGGCGGCGATGTTCTCGCCGCGGTGGCGGATCCGCTCCTGGCGGCGGCCCTTGTAGTGGAGCAGGCCGTCGTCGTCGTAATACCCCAGGTCGCCGGTGTGGAACATCTGGTTCCGGAAGGCCTCCATCGTCTTGGAGGGGTCCTTGTAGTACTCCATGAACATCATGTACGGGATCATCGGGCGCAGCACGATCTCGCCGATCTCGCCGGGCGCCAGCATGCGGTCGTGGTCGTCGACGACGCCGTACTCGAACCACCGGAGCGGGTAGCCGAGGGTGTCCCTGGGGACACCTGGCAGCGTCTCGGGGCGGACCGCCATCGGCGCGACCTCGGTCTGTCCGTAGGCGTGCCACGTGATCTGCACCCCGAACCGCTCCTCGAACTCCTCGAGCTCCGGCGGCGGCGGAACACAGAACATCTTGTGGCACCGGTGCTCCGGCGCCTCGTCGGTGCTCTTCATGATGATCGCGGCCATCGGCCCGAAGATGAGGGCGTAGGTCGCGCCGTCGGCGGCGATCTCGTCCCAGAAGCGGGACGCCGAGAACCTGGACTTCAGGTGGGCGGTCCCGCCGATGTGGAGCGCGCCGCCGGTGATCAGGTGCACGGCGGCGACGTGGAACAGCGGGAGGGGCGTCGACAGGACGTCGTCCTCGGTGAGCCCGAGCGAGTCCACGTACTCGACGCCGTAGATGTAGAAGAACTGGTGCGGGTAGACCGCGCCCTTGGCACGGCCCGACGTCCCCGAGGTGTACTGGATGAGGCAGGGATCCCGGTAGTCGGGCATCGTCTCGGGCGGGGTGTCGTCGTCGACGAGCCATTCGTCCCAGCCCACCGTCGGGACGCCGTTGACGGCATCGGGGAACGCGTCGCCGCCGACGCAGACCACGAGCTCGACCTTGCCGAGGTCCTCGAGCGATTCGAGCCGGTCGAGCAGATCGATCCTGGCCACGAGGATCGTCGCGTCACTGTGCTCGACGACGTGATGGAGCAATGGACCGCGGGCCTGGGCGTTGAGCGGTACGGCGACGCCGTGGTTGGCCATGGCGCCGTAGAGGACGGGCACGAACTCGGGCTGGTTCAGCATGAAGAGCCCGACGTGGGCCCCCTCGCCGGCAGTGGCGCGCAGCGCGTTGGCCACGCGGCACGTGAGCGACCACCCCTCGGCATACGTGATGTGATCCGTCGAGTCGAAGACGATCCAGTCCTTCGCTCCGCGTTCGGCCGCCCGGTCCCGGAGGACCCGAAGCATCGTCCGCTCCTCCGTGGGATACGCGAGGGCGTGCTTCCCCAGCGGGAACCCGGTTCCGCGCAGCAGGCCGATGTGGTCGGTCGTCATGCTTCCTCCTCCCGACCGACGGCAACGAGACCGGCTCGGGGTGTGACCCCCTCCGTCCCGGCCTGCCGGCCGGGCTTCCTCCCCCTCAGGGGGAGGAACCTCGTCGTGGTCATCGTTTCACCTCGTAGCTCGCTTCGACCCGGTCCCACGTGTCCTCGGTGACGCCCTCGTCTCGCAGCTTGTACTTCTGGATCCGCTGGCTCGGGGTCTTGGGGAGCTCGGCGACGAGGCGCAGGTACCGGGGCACGGCGAAGTGCGCCATGCGCGGCTGGCAATGATCGAGGAGCTCCTCGGGCGTCAGGGACCGTCCGTCCTTGACGACGACGGCCACCATGACCTCCTCCTCCGTCAGCTCCGAGGCGACCCCGTAGGCGGCGGACTCGAGGACGGCGTCGTGGGTGTTGACGACCGCTTCGACCTCCCACGACGAGATGTTCTCGCCACGGCGGCGGATGCAGTCCTTCATGCGGTCGATGAAGGTGACGTAGCCGTCGGCGTCCATGGCGCCGCGGTCGCCGGTGTGGAACCAGAGGTTCCGCCACGCCTGCTGGGTCGCCTCCTCCTGGCCGTAGTAGCCCTTGAAGACGACGTTCGGCTTCTTGGGGCGGACGACGATCTCGCCCGGGACGCCGGGCGGGCACACCTGGTCGTGCTCGTCGAAGATCCGCACGTGGAAGTTGGCCGACTCCCGGCCCGCCGTGCCCACCTTGGTCTCACCGCGGCGGTTCTCGGTGGCGATGGCGATCTCGGTCATGCCGTAGACCTCGACGAGCTCGATCCCGAACCGTTCCTCGAGGGGGCGCCAGATGTCGGCGGGGCAGGGGGCACCCCAGGCGACGCGCACCGGGTTGTCGGCGTCGTCGGGCCGCTCGGGCTGCTTGAAGAGCATCATGAGCAGGGCGCCCATGTAGTTGAACTCGGTGATGCCCTTCTCCCGGGTCGTGTCCCAGAAGGTCGAGGCGCTGAAGCGGTCCTCCATGACGACGCGGGCATCGGCCTCCATGGCGGCCATCACGCTCGAGTACTTGGCGTTGAGGTGGAACAACGGGAACACCGTGTAGAGCACGTCGTCGGAGGTGTACGACATGAGCCACACGCAGTTCCGCGCCAGGTTCAGGTTGGCCTCGTGGGACACCATCACGCCCTTGGAGGGCCCCGTCGTGCCCGACGTGTACAGGATCGCCGACGTGTCCCCGGCAGACAGGTCCGGATAGGCGGGCGTCCGATCCACGTAGAGCCCGGCGAGGTCGTGGACCGTGATGCGCGACGGGAGCTCGACCCCGAGGTCTCCGCTGGTCGTCCGGTTGACGACCACGTGCCGCAGCTTCGGGAGCTCGCCGGCGATGGGTTCGAGCCGCTCTGCGAACGCCTCGTCGATCACGAGTGCCCCGGCGTCGGACTGATCGATGATGTACCGGAGCAGATAGCCCTTGTTCGCCGTGTTGATCGGGACCTCGACGATGCCGCCCTTCGTCATCGCGAACCAGACATCGATGTTCTCGAGGCTGTTCGTCATCATGATCGCGGCGTGGCTGCCGGCCTCCAGGCCCAGTGACTGCAGGCCGGCGAGGATCCGGTCCGAGTCGACGTGGACGCCGGCATAGGTCTTCGGACGTCCCATCACCTCGAGGGCGTCGCGGTCGCCGTTGCGCTCGGCCTTGTGCCGGATCCAGGGGCCGATGACGCGCAGGGCGTCGTCGGGCACGGTGAACCCGCTGTCGAGCCGTGTGCCCGTGCCCGCGTACCCGTTCACCGGGTCACCACGTAGCCGTGGTCCTCGCGATCCCACGTGTCGCCGGTCAGGCCCTCCTCGCGGAGCCTGAACTTCTGGATGCGCTGGGCGGGGCTCTTGGGGAGCTCGGCGACGAACCGGACGTACCGGGGAACGGCGAAGTGGGGCATCCGCCCGTTCACCTCGTCGAGGATCCGTTCGGGCGCGATGTCGGCTCCCGGCTTCGGCACGACGATGGCGAGGACCTCCTCTTCCGTCAGCTCGGAGGGCACCCCCACCACGGCCGCCTCCTGGACCTCCTCGATCGAGTTGATCACGCGCTCGACCTCCCACGAGGAGATGTTCTCGCCGCGGCGCCGGATCGAGTCCTTGATGCGGTCGAGGTAGGTGTAGTAGCCGTCCTCGTCCATGACGGCCCGATCGCCCGTGTGGTACCAGAGGTTGCGGAAGGCCTCGGCCGTCGCCTCGGGGTTCCGGTAGTACTCCGTGAACATGATGAAGGGCTCGCGCGGCCGCACCACGATCTCGCCGGGCACCCCGGGAGGCACCGGGTTGTCGAGCTCGTCGTGCAGTTCGACGTCGTAGTACGGCGCAGCCCGCCCGCACGTCCCGAGACGCATCTCGTGGATCGTGTTGTAGGTGACGATGCCGCACTCGGTGGAGCCGTACACCTCGACGAGGTCCACGCCGAAGCGGTCCTGGAAGTCCTCGAAGATCTCGACCGGCGCCGGGGCGCCGTAGGCCTTGCGGACGGGGTTGTCGGCGTCGTCGGGTCGGGGCGGCTGCTTGTGGAGCATCATCAGCAATGCCCCCATGTAGTTGAAGGCGGTGACGCCGTGCTCGCGGGTGGTGTCCCAGAAGCTCGACGCGCTGAAGCGGGCGTGCATGACGATGCGCCCGTCGAGGATGAGCGCCGGGATCACGGTGTTCGTCTTCGCGTTGACGTGGAACATCGGGAAGACCGTGAAGAACACCTCGCCGGGCGCGTAGTCCATGAGCGTGATCGTCGCCTCGGCGATGGCGAAGTTCGCCCGGTGGCTGCGGACGGCGCCCTTCGACGGCCCGGTCGTGCCCGAGGTGAAGAGGATCGTCGCGGTGTCCTCGGGGGCCACCTCCACGTCGGGCGGGTCGGGGTCGCCCTCGTCGAGGAACCCGCCGAAGGTGTGCCCGGTGGTCCCGGCCACGGCGGGGACGTCGTCGCCGACGGCGATGACGTGCTCGAGGGTCTCGAGGTCGCCCGCGACGGCTTCGAGGCGCTCGACCCAGCGGGGGTCGACGACGATGGCGCGCACCTCGGCCTGGTTGAGGAGGTAGGCGAACAGGTCGCCCTTGTAGCCGGTGTTGATGGGCACCTCGACGATGCCGGCCTTGGCGGTGCCCACCCACGCGGCGAGGAACTCGGGGCAGTTGTCGAGCATGATCGCGACCTTGTCGCCCTTCGCGATGCCGAGATCGCCGAGCCGGTTCGCGAACCGGTTCGCGTCGTCGTCGAGCACCCCGTAGGTGACGCTGCGGTCCTCGAAGTCGATGAGAACGCGATCGGGCCCGGCTGCAGCGCGCGCGGCGACGACGGCGCCGAGTGTCCGGGGTCCGGAGTAGGTCGTCATGGGGGCTCGCGCGGACCCTACCATTCCTGACTGACCGGTAAGTAGGGAGGTGGCATGAACCGGGATCGGATGCGTGCCGTGATGCTCGCCGTGCCGGTGCTGTGGGGTGTCGTGTTCATCGGCGTCGAGCGGGTGCTCCGGCAACTCGACGCGTTCCAGCTGGTGGCGATTCGCTTCACGATGATCTCGGCGCTGTTCGGCCTGCTCATGGTGTTCACTCCGTCCCTCCGGCCGCGGCTCGATCGCCGGGGATGGCTGTCCATCGCGGCGATCTCGGTGCTCGGCGTGCCCGCGGCGCAGTTGACGGTCGTC
>DATHYU010000163.1:0-2519 GCA_035458965.1 Acidimicrobiia bacterium
CGACGGGCGCCACCACGGAACGGTTGAGCGCGGTGAGCGAACGGAGGAGACGGACCACGGCGTCCTCGTCGCCGGCGGCCATGGCCCCCTCGAGAGCCGCCCCGAGGCGACCCCGCTCCTCGCCGAGGTCGTGCTCGTGCCCGAGGTTGCCCACGATCGCCGACAGCGACGCGAGCTGGCTGCGAAGCTCCCGGTCGTCGATCCCGCCCGTGAAGGCCTCGAGCGCCGCGACGAGTCGGGCCGGCTCCGACGGAGGCCAGGCGGACGTCACGATGGCCCTTCGAGCTCGCCGGCGATCGCGGCACGCAGACGGAACTTCTGGATCTTCGTGGCCGACATGGGCCAGTCCTCCACGAACCGAACGTGCCGGGGCACCTTGAACGACGCGATCGCTCCCTCGCAGTGCGCAATGACCTCGTCCGCGGTCAGCGTCGCGCCCGGGACGACCTCGACGAACGCGGCGACGGCCTCGCCGAGCCGGGTGTCCGGCGCCCCGACGACCTGGGCGAGCTTCACCGAGGGGTGCGTGGACAGGTGTGACTCGATCTCGGCCGGCGAGACGTTCTCCCCACCCACCTTCAGCATGTCCTTCAGCCGCGAACGGAACGTGACCATGCCGTCGGCCGAGATGGTCCCGAGGTCGCCGGTGTGCAGCCACCCGTCGCGGATCGCTTCGGCCGTCGCGTCGGGATCGCCGTAGTAGCCGGCCATGAGGCCCCTCCCCCGGACGAGCAGCTCCCCGGGCTCGCCCGGCGGCACGTCCCGACCCGACTCCGGGTCGATGGCGCGCACCTCGAGCCCGGCGAGCGCGGCACCGTGGGTTTCGATCCGCTCCTCGGCGGGTGCGTCGACCCGATGGCACGTCACGGCGCCGCTCGCCTCGGTGAGCCCGAAGTGCCCGCCGTAGTTCGGGGTGTGGGGGAACGCCCGCTGGATCACCCGCATCGTGTCCGGCGGCGCGGAGTTCAGCGTCCCCCGGATCCCGGACGTGTCGAGATCGGGGAACGAGGGATGGGTCACGAGCGCCATGGTGATCGTCGGGAAGATCGAGTACAGCCACGTGATCCGCTCGGCCGCGATGTCGGCGAGTGCCGCCGGCGGATCGAAATGCGTGCTCGTCACGAGCGTGCCGCCGGCGTCCGCCATGAACAACAGCGGCCCGAGGCACGACAGATGGAAGAGGGGAAGCGGGTCCCACATGCGGTCGTCACCGCCGATGCCGAGCCGCCGAGCGGCCGCCCGCCACGGTCCGATCACCGAGTCGTGCGTGATGATGCAGCCCTTCGGGTTGGCCGTCGTTCCCGAGGTGTAGAGGATCAGCGCGGGATCGTCCGGGTTCGGGTCCGGCCGTGCGGGGCCCTCGGCGGCGCCGGCCTGCGCACGGAACTCGTCGTGCGTCACCATCCCCGGACGCGTCCCCCGGCCGAGGAGGACGACGCTGCGGAGCCGCGGGAAGCCCTCGAGACGCAGATCTGCGGGATCCCCGGCGCCTGCGAGACCGGGCAGGCTCTCGGCGACCCGGGCTCCATGGTCCACGTGCTCGTCGACGAGATCGGTGGTGACGAGCACGTCGATGTCGGCGTCGGCGACGACGAATCCGAGCTCGCGGGCACGGAAGCGGGTGTTGATCGGCACGACGACCGCACCGAGCAGCTGGGCACCGAAGAAGGTGACGACGAAATCGGGGCAGTTCGGCATGAGGATGCCGACGTGATCGCCCGCCCGAACCCCGAGGGCGGCCAGCGACCGGGCCGCCTGCGTCGCCTCGTCGCGCAACCCGCCGTACGTTGCTCGCCACAGCGACGGGAAGACGACGGCCTCCCGATCGGGCCACGCCGCCGCGGCGTGCTCGAGCAGGCCGGCGATGGTGGCCGCCGGCGGGCTCACGGCGGTGGCTCCGGCCGGTATCGAGCATGGACGCCGAGCCCGACCTCGACGTATCCGTACCCGGCGTCTCCGTCGCAGACGAAACGGGCGGCGTTGTCGAACAGCCCCTCCAGCGATGCTGCGACGCCTGGGTCGGTGAGGTCGAACCGGTCGGCGCCCGGGTCGGCTCGCCCGGGCACGGTCGTGTACCCGACGGCCTCCATCCACATGCGCCCCTCCACCTCGAGATCGATGGTGCGGCGCCGGCCCGAGGCGAACTCGACCACGATCCGGCCGTCGCCCAGCCGGCGCCCGTCGAATCGCAGCTCGTGCTCGGCGCCCACGGCGACATCGGCGAGGCCCGACTCGTCCATCACCCAGCCGTTGGTGAACATCCGCTCCCCTGTCGCGTTCTCGTACAGGAGCAGGTAGATCGCCTCGCCGTCCATCTCGCATCCGCAGAACACGTGCATGCCCCGCCGCGCGGCGCCCTCGTGCTTGCGGAGCCCCCAACCCCGGTCTCGGAACCCGAGGCGGCCGTCGATCGACCGCTCCTCGCCATCGACGGCCACCACGCCGGTGTACCGGCCCGACTGGAAGAAGTTCATGTAGTAGGTCACGACCACTCCTTGGCGCTCGATGCGGTTGCGGCC
>DATHYU010000164.1:0-2622 GCA_035458965.1 Acidimicrobiia bacterium
CCGGCTCGCCGCCCTTCGGCTGCAGTTGCCGGTCCATCTCGATCGCATGGCCGCGGCGATCGCCGGCGACGTCGTCGCCTGAGGACGACTGCGGCCGACCGGTCGAGGCGGCCCGGGGAGCAGCTCGGAGCGCTTCGCCAGGGGTGAGGGCGACGGGCCGGCCGACCCCGGCCGGTCAGGCCCCGGCGGCGGCCTCTCCGGCCCGCATGCCGAACACGAGCCCGGGACCGATGGTGCCGCCCGCCCCCGGGTAGGCGTGGCCGAGGGGACTCGCGGCGGCATTCCCGGCGGCGAAGAGACCGGGGATCGGGCTCCGATCGGCGGCGCTCAGCACCCGCCCGTCGGCATCGGTGCGCGGGCCGCCCCGTGTCCCGAGACATCCCGGATAGACCTGCACGGCGTAGAAGGGGGCCTCCTCGACCGGGCCGAGGGCGGGGTTCGGCAGGTCGGCCTCGTGGTCGCCCATGAACCGGTCGTGGTACCCGCCGCCGCGTCCGAAGTCCTCGTCGACGCCCGTGCGGGCGAACCCGTTGAACCGCTCGGTCGTTGCACCGAGCACGTCCGCCGGCACACCCATGCGGGCGGCCAGGGCCTCGAGCGTGTCGGCCTTGAGGAGCCACTCCGGGTCGGGGTCGTGGGGACGCATCGTGGCCACGCCGTACGTGCGGCGGTAGTGGGCGTCGAACACGAACCACGCGGGGAAGCGGGCGTAGGAGAAGACGGTGGGCTCGAAGACCTGCAGGGCCCGGCCGAGGTCGTTGTAGTTCTCTCCCTCGTTGGCGAACCGGCGCCCGAAGCGATCGATCATGAAGGACCCGGGGCGGGAGCGCTCGGCCAGGAGCATGCGGTGGAGGGCTGCCCCGGGACCGGTGGGGATGCGGACCGCCGGGCCCCAGTACGCCTCCGCCATGTTGCCGAGGTCGGCGCCGACCGACATGGCCATCCGGAGGCCGTCGCCGGTGACCTCGGGGACGCCGATGGGTGCCTCCATCGGGCCTCGCAGGAAGGCCTTGACGTATGAGGGGTTCCGTTCGAAGCCGCCGGTGGCGATGACGACGCTGCCCGGGATGTCCCCGTCGTCGTTCGCGACCCCGGTGACGGCTCCCCGGTCGACGCGGAGGCCCGAGACGGAGACACCGGCGACGAAACGGACGCCGAGGTCCCTGCACCCGGCGATCAGGCCGCCGACGAGCGCGGGGCCCTCGGTGAGGAACCGGGCGGCTCCCTCGCGGAGGTGGACGTGGGGGTGCTGGGGGGCGGCGTCCGACCGGCCCTCCCGGACCATGAGGGCGACCTCGGACGACGCCTCGAAGGGCGCCGGCTGCATCGCCCGTCCGGTCTCGCGGCCGCCGTCGAACTCGGGGTGGTAGTCGGGGTAGTCGAAGGCGCGCCACTCGACGGCACTCGACGCCTCGATGACGTCGGCGACCCGGCGGGCGTCGTCGAGGAAGAGGTCGGCCAGCGCCGGGTTCGTGTCGCCGAGGTCGAGCTCGCGCAGGTAGCGCTTCGCCGCCTCGACGTCGCCCTCGGGAGCGAAGCGGTTGCCGGGCATCCAGACCACTCCGCCCGAGAGGGCGGTGGTGCCGCCGTAGGCAGGGGCCTTCTCGAGGACGACCACCTCCGCGCCCCCGAGGGCGGCACCGAGGGCGGCCGCCAGGCCTGCAGCTCCTGATCCGAGAACGACGACGTCGGCCATGCTCCAAAACTCTAATCATCGTTTCGGAGGGGCGTCGCGGGTCCGCGGGGACGAAAGGGGGGCCCAGGGGAGGGGTGTGGTTGACAAGTGGAACAAAAAGGGGCAGAGTGGGGCCAAGTGGAGGACCGCACCGGGATCGACCGTGGCGGGTGGCTGACGGAGATGGCGGGTGTTTCTCGGCGAGTACCAGCACAGCGTGGACGACAAGGGCCGGCTCGTGCTGCCCTCGAAGTTCCGCGACCGCCTCGACGACGGCCTCGTGGTCACCAAGGGCCAGGAGCGGTGCCTCTACGTGTTCCCGATGGACCGCTGGGAGGAGGAGGTGGCCCGGGTCAACCGGCTGCCCCGCACCGACAAGCGGGCCAGGAACTACGCCCGGACGTTCTTCGGGTCGGCGAGCGACCAGGCCCTCGACAAGCAGGGCCGCATCGTGATGCCCCAGGGGCTTCGCGACTACGCCGGTCTCGACAAGGACGTGGTCGTCGTCGGTGTGGGCGAGCGTGTCGAGGTGTGGGACACCGCGGCGTGGACCGCCCTGTCGGAGGAGGCCGACGAGCTCTTCTCCGGCATCGAGGAATCACTCAGCGAGGAAGGGATCTAGATGTGGATCGTCTCGCTCCCGATGTCAACCCCGCGAATCGCCTCCGATCCAGTGTCAGCCCTCCGGATGTCTTGTGGACAGCCCCTTACTCCGCCCGCTTCCACGACGACGCCAGCGCTCCGGAGGGCTGATGGTGGACCGGAGCCCCTATCACGTTCCCGTCATGGTCGACGAGGTCGTCGAGCTGCTGCGGGAATCCCCGCCCGGGCCGATCGTCGATGCGACGTTCGGGGGCGGGGGGCATACCCGCGCCCTGCTCGCCGCCCGCCCGGACGACCCGATCGTGGCGCTGGACCGGGACCCGGACGCCGCGGCCCAGGCGCAG
>DATHYU010000165.1:0-2295 GCA_035458965.1 Acidimicrobiia bacterium
GGAGCGGATACGGCCGATCCTGGGCGGCGGCGTCATCACCGTGGCCGAGAGCGGGGTGTCGTCGCCGGCCGGGGCGAAACGCATGGCCGACGCCGGGTACGACGCGATCCTCGTCGGCGAGGCCGCCGTGCGCAGCGGCGACCCGGAGGCCTTCGTTCGATCGCTCCGGGAGGCCGGCTCGTGACCTGGGTCAAGCTGTGCGGTTTGCGCACGCGTGCCGATGTCGAGGCTGCGGTCGAGGCCGGGGCCGATGCCGTGGGTTTCGTGATCGCGCCCGGGTCGCTCCGGGTGATCCGCATCGGCACCGCCGCCGAGATCGGCGCCGGCGTGCCCGTCGATCGCTACGTGGTGACGGTCGACCTGACGCCGGCGGAACTCCTCTCTGCCGCCGAGCGGGCCGGTGTGGACGGCGTGCAGCCGCACGGCGCTCATGCCCGAGAAGCGGCCGAGGCGGCCCGCGCCGCCGGGTACCGGGTGCTCTTCCCGGTTCCCGTCTCCTCGAGCGTGGACCTGCGGACGGTTCCCGACACCATGATCCCGCTCCTGGACACGGCGGTGCCCGGCTCACATGGCGGCACCGGCCGGAGCTTCGACTGGTCCCTGGCGGCCGGCGCCGGCAGGCGGGTGGTGATCGCAGGAGGACTCACGCCTGATACCGTCGCCCGCGCCGTGTCGATCGCCCGCCCCTGGGGGGTCGACGTGTCCTCGGGGATCGAGCGATCGCCGGGGGAGAAGGATCACGACCTGATGCACCGATTCGTGGAGGCCGTCCGATGACCATGCTCCGACCCGACGAGCGCGGCCGGTTCGGCGCCTTTGGAGGGCAGTTCGCACCCGAGACGCTGATGCCGGCCCTCGCCGAGCTCGAGTCGGCGTTCACGGAGGCCTGGTCGGACGAGGCGTTCCGATCGAGATTCGAAGAGCTGCTCCGGACCTACGTCGGGCGCCCGACACCCATCTACGAGGCCGGGCGCCTCTCCGAGGCCCTCGGGGTGCGGCTCTTGATCAAGCGAGAGGACCTCCTCCACACCGGCGCCCACAAGATCAACAACACCATCGGCCAGGGGCTGCTCGCCGAGCGCATGGGCAAACCGCGGATCATCGCCGAGACCGGCGCCGGCCAGCACGGAGTCGCTTCGGCGACGGCGGCGGCCCTTCTCGGCCTCGAGTGCCAGGTGTTCATGGGTGCCGTCGACATCGAGCGCCAGGCGCTCAACGTCTACCGGATGGAGATGCTGGGCGCCGAGGTCGTGCCGGTCACGCGCGGCGCCGGGACGCTGAAGGACGCCGTGTCCGAGGCGATGCGCGATTGGGTGGCCACGGTGGAGACGACCCACTACATCATCGGGTCGGTCGTCGGGCCGCACCCGTTCCCGTGGATCGTGAGGGAGTTCCAGAAGGTGATCGGCGACGAGTGCCTCTCCCAGTTGCAGGGCGACCTCCCCGACGTCGTGGTCGCCTGCGTCGGCGGTGGCTCCAACTCGATGGGCATCTTCTATCCGTTCGCGTCGACCGACGTCGAGCTCGTGGGCGTCGAAGCCGGTGGCCACGGTCTGGAGAGCGGCGAGCACGGTGCCTCGCTCGTCGCCGGCACCCCGGGGGTCCTGCACGGCTCCATGACCTACATGCTCCAGGACGACGACGGCCAGGTGCTCGAAGCGCACTCGGTCTCGGCCGGGCTCGACTACCCGGGCGTCGGTCCGGAGCACGCCTATTTCAAGGACGAGGGCATCGCCCGCTACGTGAGCATCACCGACGCCGAGGCCCTCGATGCCCTCGATCTCATGTCCCGGACGGAGGGCATCATCCCGGCGCTCGAGCCCGCCCATGCCCTCGCCTGGATAGCCAAGGAGAAGAGTGCCCTCGCCGGCAAGACCGTTCTCCTGAACCTCAGTGGCCGCGGCGACAAGGACGTCCAGCAGGTCGCCGCGATGCGGGGACGGCCGGCGTGAAGGCCGACCTCGACCGCCTGTTCGCCGCGGCGAAGGCCGAGGGGCGGGCCGTCTTCCTTCCATACCTGATGGCGGGCATCCCCGACCTCGAGTCGTCGGTGTCGATGTTCGAGGCGATGGCCGAAGCCGGCGCCGACGGATTCGAAGTGGGCCTTCCGTACGCCGACCCCCTCATGGACGGTCCCGTCATCCAGCGGGCGGGCAAGGCGGCGCTCGGCAACGGGACGACCGTCGAGCGGGGGCTCGAGATCCTGCGGGCCGTCGTCGACCGCACCGCCAAGCCGTGTGTCGTCATGACGTACACCAATCCGGTGCTCCGGTACGGGGCCGCCGACTTCGCCCA
>DATHYU010000166.1:0-5395 GCA_035458965.1 Acidimicrobiia bacterium
CCGCGTCGGCGCACGCGTCGATGACCTCCTCGATGCTCATGCCTCCGGGGAGCGGGGTGTGGGTGGGGCCCGGGTCGCCCTCCCCCAGCAGGTTCATCCGCCTCAGGTCCACGGCGTCCATCCCGAGGGCGGCGGCGAGCTTGTTCATCTGGGACTCCGCGACGAACCCGCCCTGCGGCGCTCCGAAGCCCCGGAACGCTCCCCCCGGGACGGTCGTCGTGTACACGCCGTAGGAGTCGACGCGCACGTTGTCGCAGCGATAGGGGCCCGCGACCGTGAGGTGCAGGTTCCCGAGCACCTTGTTCGTGGTGTAGTTGTAGGCCCCTGCGTCGAGCACGCCCTCGGCCTCCACGGCCACGAGCGTGCCATCGCGTCGGGCGCCCCATTTGGCGTGGACGCGGCCCCGATGCCGCTTGTGGTGGCCGACGATCGACTCCTCGCGTGACCAACGGGTCCTGATGGGACGGTCGTCGCCCCGCTCGTGGAGCCGCCACGCGGCGAGCGCCAGCACGATCTGCACGCTCATGTCCTCGCGCCCGCCGAACGCCCCGCCGACTGCGGGGTACCGCACCCGGATCCGCTCCGCGGGGAGGTCGAGGGCATGGGCGATCTGGCCCTGATCCTCGTGGACCCACTGGCCCGCGATCTCGACCGTGATCCGGCTCTGGTCGTCGACGTAGGCGACGGCCGCCTCGGGCTGCAGGTAGGCGTGCTCCTGCAGCGGAACCTCGTACACCCCGTCCACGACGACATCGGCCTCGGCCCACGCCGCCTCGACGTCGCCCTTTCTCGTGCGGTAGTGGATGTAGGTGTTGGTGCCCGCCTCCGGATGGACGATCGGTGCCCCGGGATGGCGGGCCTGGTCGATGTTCGCCACGACGGGGAGGTCCTCCCACTCGACGGCGATGGCCTCTGCCGCCTGCCTGGCCGCGTCCCGGGTCTCGGCGACCACCACCGCGATCTGGTCCGCCTCCCACCGGCTGACGTCGGCGGGGACCGCCGAGCGGCCCGTGTCCCCGAGGCCGACCATCACCGGCTGGTCGAACATGGTGAGGCCGTACTCGTTCACCGGGACATCGGCGGCCGTGAAGATCTCGACGACGCCCGGGACCGCACGCGCCGCCTCGAGATCCATGGCGAGCATCCGGGCGTGCGGCCTCCCGCTGAAGACCACGAAGGCGTGCAGCGCGTTCGTCACGGGGAGGTCGTCGGGGTACCGGGCCTCGCCCGTGACCTTCCCGGGAGCGTCGATGCGCGGTGGTGAGGTTCCCAACGTCATGCTCGCGCCGCCTTCCGCACCGCCTCCACGATCTTGACGTACCCGGTGCACCGGCAGAGGTTGCCGCTCAGGCCCTCCCGGATGGCGGCATCGGAGAGGTCCTCCGCCTCGGCGAGGAGCGCCGCGCCCGCCACGAGGAAGCCCGGGATGCAGTAGCCGCACTGCACCGCGGCCTCGTCCACGAACGCCTGCTGAACGGGATGGAGCGATCCGTTGGCCAACCCCTCGACCGTGACGATCTCCGCTCCTTGGGCCCGGAGCGCCGGCACGAGGCACGACATCACCGCAGCACCGTCCACGAGCACCGTGCACGCGCCGCACTCCCCTTCGGCGCAGCCCTCCTTGGTCCCCGTCAGCGAGGTGTTGGCCGCCGGTCCCGCCTCCTCACGGAGCCAGTCGAGCAGGGTCGCACCCAGTCCTCCGCCCGCGGTGACCGCGCGGCCGTTCACGGTGGCCGTGATCGCGTCGGGGTCCGCTGGTCCCTTCGCGACGAAGGCCGTCCCCGCCGGCGACAGCAGCACCGGGGCCTCGCGGTCGGCGGTCGTTCCGTCGCGGAGCGCCCGAAGCGCCCGACCGGTCATGATCCCGAGGATCGAGGACCGGTATCGGGCCGTCGCTCGGACGTCGTCGATCGGTGTCACCGACCCGGCGACCGCCGCTGCCGCCTGCTCGATCGACGCGTCATCCAGCCGTCCGCCGACCAGCGCCTCGACCGGGCCCTCGACGATCGTCGGGGCGACCGAGCCGAGCAGGATCCGTGCGCCGGTGACGACACCGTCGCGGCGCCGGACCACCGCGGCGAGATGGACGACGGAGATCGCCTGCGCCGCGCGGAGCCCCGCCTTGACGAACACGCCGTCCTCGTCGGCTCCGAGCGGCGTGACCCGCAGCCCGACCACCATCTCGTCGGGTTCGAGCACGGTGCGGCGCACGCCCACGTGGAAATCGGCGAGGTCGACCTCGCGGGCGCCCCGGACCGAGGCGATCTCGACGATCGTGCCCAGCGCCCGCAACGGCGTGATCGTGTCGTTCGCCGGGCTGGCGGTGACGACGTTGCCGACGACGGTCGCCTGGTTGCGCAGCTGCGGTGAGGCCACCTCCCGACACGCCTGGGCCAGAGGTGAGAGCGCATCCCAGCACAGCGGTGACGCGACGACCTGCCCGTGGGTGACGAGGGCGCCGAGGCGGATGGCATGTCCGTCGTCATCGATGCGATCGAGGCCGTCGATCCGGGTCACATCGACGAGCACGTCGACGCCGGGCCGGTCGCGCCGCTCGAGCTCGAGGAGCAGATCGGTGCCGCCGGCGATCAGCCGGGCCCGCCCCCGATGCTCCGCGAGCACGGCGAGCGCCTCGTCGACCGAGGTGGCCACGATGTGGCGGGTGAGCCGGGTCCCCCGGCGCTGCACGTCATGCACGGCCGGCCCTCGCGTTGTAGATCGTGCCGCCGATCGCGGCGTAGTCCTGGAGAACGGCGACGGCTTCGGGCCGCATCACGTCCCGCACGACGTCGATGTTGCGCCGCGCGAGCTCCTCGAGCCAGTCCCCGGGGCGAGGGCCCTCGTCGAACCCGATCGCCGTGGCGTCGACGGCCCGGGCGCCGCACACGAGGCGGCTGACGCCGGACCAGACCGTCACACCCAGGCACATCGCACACGGGGCCGTGCTCGACACGAGCTCCATGGCGGGCAGGCCGGGGGCACCGAGGTCGAACGTGCCGAGTCGCTGGCCGGCCAGGGCCACGGCGGTGGCTTCTGCGTGCGCGATGGCGGTGCTCGAGGGCACGACGACGTTCACGCCGGCGGCCACGAGCCGGCCGGACTCGCATTCGAAGATCGCGGCGCCGAAGGGGCCGCCGGTGCCCTCCGCGACGTTGCGGCGGGAGAAGGCGATGGCGACCGCCATCCGATCACGATCGCCGTGGCAGGGCGCGACCGACGCCTCCATCTCCTCGTGCCAGTCGGGCATCGTGATCGTGAAGCTGCTCATGGGGCGGCCTCCAACAGGGTGTCCAGGCGAAGAGGCAGGCCCTCCTTCGCGTTCAGCAGCGACTCGAGGATCTCCCCGTCTCCTTCGCCGCCGGGCGCCGACTCGACACGAGCCGAGCCGTCGGCACGACTGACCAGGAACCCGGCGCGTCCCGCATCGGCGAAGCGCTCCGGGTCCGTGTACAGGCGGGGCTTGACGACGGCCGGGTCGCCGACTTCGGGGCAGAACGTCATGCAGTTGCCGCACTCGTTGCACAGCTCGACGATCACGACGTACTGCTGGCGTCCCTCCAGGCCGAGGCCGTCGGGAGTCGGCACCCGGAAGAACGCGTCGTTGGGGCAGACCGTCACGCAGAAGTTGCAGGCGACACACCCCCACATCTCGAGGTCGTTGTCGACGGCCCGAGGGAGCTTCGCCGTGCCGTCGCGGGTGTACGGCCCGTTCTCGTCGGGATCGTGGAGCCTTGCGACGTATCGCGTCACGGCGCCCTCCCCGGCCGCGGCGACCCACCCCTGCAGGGACCCGACCCCGCCATCGGCCATCTCCCGGCCGAGGGCGTCGAGCATCGGCTTGAGCCGGCCGTAGCCGCCCGGCTTGAGGAGGTCCGAGCAGATCGTGATCGGGGTGAGGCCGAGGGCGGCAGCGGCAGGGAGGTTCTCCTTGGAGATGCCGGCGGAGAAGCTCACCTGGACCGGCGCGTCACTGCGCCCCTCGAGGCGGAGCAGCCCGGGCAGCGCGCCATCGAGCTCCCCGAGGAGGGTCATGGCGACGACGTGGAGCGGAGGTCCCGACAGGTACATCGTGTCGTCCGGCATCACCTGCCGATGGTTCTCGACGACGAGCGTGTTGGTCAGCTTGATCCCGAACCGGCGCCCGTGCTCGGCGGCGAACCGCTGCAGCTCCCCGATCAGCGTGATGGCGCGATCGAACTGCAGGTCGGCGTCGAAGTCGCCGCGCCGGAGGCGGAGCTCGTCGTACCCGAGCGTGCCGCGCACCAGGCCGTGCACCCGGTCGAACCCGAGAAGCGTCGGATTGAGCTTCACGACGACGTCGAGCCCGTGCCGGGTCATGAGGTGCTTGGTGATGGATTCGATCTCGTCGGGCGGGCAGCCGTGGAACGTCGACAGGGTCACCGTGTCGGCCACGCGGGTCGGGAAGGCGTGGTCTCGGAAGCCGCCGAAGGGGTCGGGGATCTCGCCGCGCAGGCGCTCGATCGTGTCCGTGGCGTCGATGAGGCCGTCGATGAAGGCCGCGACCTTCGGTGTCGAGATCCCGGCGAGGTCGTAGCCCACCGACAGGTCGAAGACGTGCGGTCCGGGGTCGCCCCCGAGGAAGGGGGCCAGCGGATCCCACCGTGAGAGGATCTCGATGATCATCCATGCCTTCACGTACTCGTCGAGCGATTCCGCGACGCGCAGCTCCTGGCTCCACTCGATGTTGTAGCCGACGGTCTCCATGTCGATGCAGGGCCGGCCGATCTCCAGGTCGTCGAGGACCTGGACCGTCTTCAGCTCGAAGATCCGCGACCCGCCGAGCCAGGAGAGGACGATGTTCTCCGCCAGCTGGCTGTGCGGCCCCGCAGCCGGGCCGATGGGCGTGGCGGCCTGGCGGCCCAGGAAGTCGGCCGTGAGGTCGGGCCCCGACGAGACGTCGTAGATGCGGCCCGTCGGGAGATCGAAGATCCTCTTGCGGGTCTCCCACTCGTGGGCGACCCGCCCGAGGAGCATCCCGAGGGACTGCGGCGTGAGCGGGACGATGTCGGGCGCCATGGTCACAGCCTCGCATGCAGGCGGGCCGCCTGCTCCCGGGCCTTCGCCCTGATCTCGGCCTCGTCGACCCTGGTGGGCTCCCCGTCCCGCCACACGACCTCACCGCCGACCTCGACGGCCACCGGTCGGATCCCGGGCGTGAACGCGACGTGCCACGGCTCCATCGGCTCGTACGACCACGTGACACGATCGCTCCGCGCCTCGGGGACGAGGTCCCACCCGGTCTCCAGCCACGACCAGGCGGTCTCGGGCGTGGCGGTGACGTCGGCCGACCGGTGGAGGACGTAGGCGAGCCGGACCGTCTCGAGCATGTCGGCGCCGATGCCGTCGGTGCCCAGGGCCACCGGGTTGGCGAACC
>DATHYU010000167.1:0-3713 GCA_035458965.1 Acidimicrobiia bacterium
AGAACATCTCGTCGTGGGAGATCGAATCCGTCGTGAACACCCACGACGCCGTCCTCGAGGCCGCCGCCTACGGCGTCGAGTCCGAGCTCACCGAGCAGGAGGTGATGGTGGCGGTCGTCCTCCACGAGGGCGCCGAGCTGGCGGCCGACGCCCTGCTCGACTTCTGCCAGGGGAAGATGAGCCACTTCGCCGTCCCGAGGTACGTGCGGTTCATGGACGAGCTGCCCAAGAACCATGCCCAGCGCGTGGAGAAGGTGAAGCTGCGCGAGGACGGGGTCACCGAGGACACCTGGGACCGCGAAGACCACGGATACGTGGTCAGACGATGATGGCCCACGGGTACGTGGTGCGACGGTGACCGTTCTCACCCCCGCCGACGACGGGTTCCATCCGATCACTCGCGAACCGGAGACGTGGACCGAGACGTGCTGGTTCGCGGCGGCGGTTCCCGAGCGCGGGATGGGGATCTGGACCTATCCGCTGTTCCGGCCCGGCCTCGACATCATGTCCTGCGGCGTCTACGTCTGGGAGCGCGGAGCCGAAGAGCTCTGGCAGCTCCCGTACTACCGGTCCTACTGGCACATGGCCTTCCCGAAGGACCAGGACCTCGCCCATCTGCGCCTGTCGAACGGGCTCGCCTACGACGTGATCGACCCGCTCACGTCCTACCGGGTCCGCTACGAGGACGGCGACGCCATCGCCCTCGACATGACGTTCGAGGCGATCCACGACCCCCACCCGCTCATGGGACGCGACGGGGTCGGCCATCTCGACCAGCTCGGCCGGCTGACAGGCGAGATCGTCCTCTACGGCGAGCGGATCGAGATCGACTGCATCGAGATGCGAGACAGGACCTGGGGGCCGCGGCGGGAGCGGAAGCAGCAGACGATCCTCGCGTACGACTACGGGGCCCGTTCGGGGACCTCGGGCTTCCACTGCTCCAGCCTCTTCGACCGGGAGTCGGGCCGGTACCGGCTCCTGACGGGCTACGTGCTGCGACCCGAGGGGATGCGGACGATCGCCGAGGCGACGCGATGGGCCGAGCGCGACGAGCAGGGCCGGCCGGTGCGGGTGTTCGTCGAGGGCACGGACGAGGACGGCGCAGCGTTCGCAGCGACGGGCGAGGTCGTGAGCCGCTTCGGGAAGCCGAGCACGCCGTGGTTCAACTGGGTGTCGATGATCCGATGGACGCTGCCCGACGGCTCCGAGGCGTACGGAGAGGACCAGGAGACCTGGTCGCCCGAGCGGTTCAGGGAGCTTCGACGGGGCTGAGCCCGCTCAGTCGAAGTGCCCTTCGGCCGTCAGGTTCGCCTTCAGGACGTGCTTGGAGATCTTGCCGAGGCCGGTCCGCGGGAACGCCTCGACGAACACGATCTGCTTGGGGAGCTTGTAGCGGGCGATGTGCTCCGCGCAGAACTCCCTGAGCTCCTCCGGGTCGATCTCCCGGCCGGCCTTGGATTGGACCGCGGCGACGACCCTCTCGTCCCACCGCTCATCCGGAATGCCGATGACTGCGGCGTCTTCGACGTCGGGATGCTCGAGCAGGGCGACCTCGACCTCCTTGGCGTACACGTTCTCGCCGCCGGTGCGGATCATGTCCTTGAGGCGGTCCACGATGTAGAAGTCGCCGTCGTCGTCGCGTCGGCCGAGGTCGCCGGTGTGCAGCCAGCCGTCCCGCAGGGCCGCGGCCGTGGCCTCGGGGTTGTTCCAGTAGCCGTGCATGTTCGACGGCGCCCGCACGACGATCTCCCCGATCTCGCCCCAGGGCAGGGGTTCGCCGGTGTTCGGGTCGACGATGTCCATCTCGACGCCCGGCATCGGCCAGCCGATCGAGTCGGGCTTGGCCATGATCCGCTCGGGGGTCTGGGCCGAGGTGAACGGCCCGCCCTCGGTGAGCCCGTACACGTGGAGGTAGTCGACGTCCCGGCCCAGCGCCTCGGCGAACTCGGTGAGGATCGACGGCGACCCGAGGGCGCCGCCGTAGTAGACCATCCGGATCGAGGACAGGTCGTGGTCGGGCCATGTCGGATGCTGCATGAGCATCTTCAGCACGGCAGGCACTCCGAAGAGGACCGTCACGCCGTGGCGGCTGATCTGCTCCATGGCCGGCTCCGGCTCGAAGCGCGGGAGCAGCACGATCGAGCCATCGGAGATGAGAAAGATCTTGGCGTGGTCCCAGCAGGCGGCGTGGAACGACGGGGCGTGGACGAGGTAGCGGTCGAGGGGGTTCAGCCGGTACCCGAGCGCCGACACGATCCCGTCGTACCAGTGGGCGGCCTGCGTGTGGGCGACGCCCTTCGGCCGCCCCGTGGTGCCGCTCGTGTACATCACGAGGTGGACGGACTCGGGATCCACCGGGGCGAACCCGGCGGAGGCATCGGCCGACGCCCACCGCTGCTGCCACTCGGCGCCGTCGCCCGTCATCCGGATCACCTCGCGTCCGGGGGCAGCCGCAGCCACTCGATCGTGGAAGTCGGGGCCGGCGAGGAGGAGGTGCGGATCGAAGTCGGCGATGACGTACTCCAGCTCCCTGGGGGCGGCCAGGTAGGACAGGGTCGAGAGGACGGCCCCGAGCCGGGCTGCGCCGTAGTACAGGGCGAAGTAGGTGGCGCTGTTGAAGTCGCAGGCCGCCACCCGGTCGCCCGGTCCCAGCCCGCTGTCGTGGAGTGCTGCGGCAGCACGGTCGACGGCGGCGTCGAAATCCGACCAGGTCCACTCGGTCTCGCCGTCGATCAGCGCCACCGTGTCGGGGTACGTCAGCGCCCCGCGGCGAACGATCGAGTCGAGCGTCTGCATCGCGGCCTCCTCCGGTCTCCTTCGGGCGGCCGACACTATCGTCGGCCGCGCCTGCGCGTGAAGGAGATCGCCCGATGGACATGACCGCCTACTTCAGGGCCGGGCTGTTCGAGGGGCGCGTCGTGCTCGTGACCGGCGGCGGGAGCGGGATCGGCAACGTCATCGCCAGGGCGTTCGGCCAGCTCGGTGCCCATGTGGTCATCGCCTCCCGCTCCGAGGAGCGGCTCCGTTCGGCCGTTGCGGCCATGGCTGCCGAGGGTATCGACGCGTCCTTCAAGGTGATGAACATCCGCGAGCCCGATCGGGTGTACGAGGTCGTCGACGAGATCGTCGCTGAGCGGGGCGCCATACACGTCGCCGTCAACAACGCCGGCGGCCAGTTCGCGGCGCGCGAGGCCGAGCTCACGCCGAACGGATGGAAGGCCGTCATCGACCTCAATCTGAACGGCACCTTCACCTGCTGCAGTGCCGTCGGCCGCCACATGATCGATCGGGGCGAGGGCGGCAAGATCATCAACATGTCGGTGAGCTATGCAGAGGGACGCGGGGCTCCCGGCATCGCCCATCGGACCGCGGCTGCGGCCGGGGTCACCTCGCTCACGAAGACGCTCGCCCTGGCGTGGGCGCGCCACGGGATCCAGGTCAACGCATTCGGCCCCCAGTACCTGACCGAGGGGGCGACGGAGAACTACAACCCGGCCATCGCCGGGTACATCGAGAGCATCACGCCGGCCGGGCGTTGGGGTGACGACCACGAGATCGCCGGCCCGGTGGTGATGCTCGCCTCACCCCTCGGGGACTACATCACGGGTGTCACCCTGCCCATCGACGGCGGAGCCTTCCTCGGCCCCGGCGTGGACTATCCGGGGACGCCCGTCCTTCCCTGACCGTCAGCTGCGCGACCTCAGCTCGGCCGC
>DATHYU010000168.1:0-10352 GCA_035458965.1 Acidimicrobiia bacterium
CGTCCGGGCCAGCGCCGAAGAGTGTCTCGAGTCCCCAACCGGCGACGCCGGCTCCCGCGGCGAGATACGCGAGAACCGCCACCCACCGCCACGCCGGCGAGGGCGGATAGCCCGTGGGGAACCAGAGCGGGAGCAGAACGACGAGGCCGGGGAGGACCACCCCGAACAGCCCGAGACCAAAGAAGGACTCGACGACGGCTTCGGGGGCGTCGATCTCTTGGACGTCGAGCAAGAGGATCAAGGTGAGGACGACCACCAGCACCAGCCACGAGATGCGGTTCTCCGGAACCCGGATGACGAGCAGGGCGGTCAGCCCTCCAAACCCCATCGCGGCGAGGGCTGTGACGTACACGCCGGGCTCGTCGAGATCGAGGGTTCCGCCCATCGAGACGAGCCCGAACACGGTCAGAACGACGAGCACGAACAGGAGGACGCGTCGCACCCACCGAATCGCATTCCCGACGGGCACGAGCACGGGCCCCGAGGACATGGCCGGGTCCGTCGTCAGCCAGCCACCGCCGTCGACTCGTCGGCGAAGATGCGGATCGCCTCGTCGAGACGGGTGAGCGACAGGATCTCGCGGTAGTGGTCGGAGAGGCCGAAAGCCCGCATCTCCTGGCCGGCCCGGTTGGCGCGAATCAGCGTTGTCACCAGCAGGCCGATGCCGCCGCTGTTCATGTAGTCCATACCCTCGAAGTTCAGGACGATGGCCTTCGTCCCGTCACCCGACGCCTCCCCGTATGCGGCGGTGAGCACCGGCTCGGCGAACGCGGTCACCTCGCCCGTGATGTCGACGATCCGGACCCCAATTCCCGCGTCTCGCACCGACATCTCCACCCGTGCCTCCGGCATTGCCACTCCTATCCAGCCACCGCAGTGGTCTCGTCGTCGTAGATCCCCATGAAGTCCGACAGTCGGGTGATCGAGAAGATCTCCCGGTAATGCTCGGTGAGTCCGTAGGCCCGGACGTCGCGGCCCTCGGCCCTCGCCCGGGCCAACGCCCCGACGACGATCGCGATCCCTGTCGAGTTGATGTACCCGACATCGCCGAAGTTGAAGACGACGGGTCCCGCCGAAAGCCCGAGAGCCTCGGAGAACGCAGCATCGAGCGCCGCGCTGGCGGACCGATCGAGCAACCCGGCCATGTCGACGACGGCCGTCGAGCCCTCGGCGCGTGCCGTTGCCTCGAAGCCTTCCATCATGTCTCCTCTCTGTTCATGACGAGTTCGACCGTGTGGCGTCCGTCGTCCGTCGAGGTGCGCATCTCGTCGACCATGCGCTCGATGAGGAACAGGCCCCACCCGCGGGGCCGCTGCTCGCCGGCGAGCTTCGCCTCGATGTCCGGCTCTTCGGCATCGGGGATCTCGGCATCCCCACCCCAGTCCGTGATGCGCACCACCAGCCGATCCCCTCGCGCCTCCACCCGTACCCCGACGTCGAGGTCGGGATCGCCCCCATTGCCATGCTCGATCGCGTTCATGGCCGCCTCGGACACGGCGGTCTTGAGCCGCTCGAGCCGGGCTTCGCCGAAACCGAACTCCTCCACGCTCACCGCGACCCGGTTCATCACCTCGCGCTCGTTCCCTTGCTCCGAAGGCACCGAGAAGTCGGCGAGAACCGCCGTGGGAACGGAGGCGAACACCGCCGCCGCCTCTTCGGCTCCGGCGGCCCTTCGCAGCGTGACGAGCGTCACATCGTCCTCCTGCTCGGCGTCGGCGCCCACGTAGCGGTCGAACCCCTCCAGGAGATGCCCGATCACATCGGTGTCGGGTGCCGAGTCGAAGGTGGCCTGGACGGCATCGAACCCGAACATCTCGCCATCGGGACCATGGGCCTCGACGATGCCGTCCGACGACAGCAGCATGATCTCGCCGGTCAAAAGCCTCGCCGTGACCACGTCGTACTCCATGCCAGGCATCAGGCCGAGCGGCATGCCGGTGGCCCGCAGCTCCTTGACTCCCGACTCGCCCTTCACATACGGGAGGTTGTGGCCGGCGTTGGCGAACCGAACATCGCCCGACTCCACGTCGAGGACCCCGTACAGGCACGTGACGAACATGCCCGGGGGAATCTCGTCGACGAGGACGGAGTTGGCGTCGGCGAGCACCTCTCCCGGGTCGGAGGAACGCAAGGCCGCGGCCCGCAGGTGGGAACGCGTCGTCGCCATCACGAGCGCCGCCGGAACGCCCTTGTCGGTGACGTCGCCGACGACGAACCCGAGGCGGCCGTCGGACAACGAAATGAAGTCGTAGAAGTCGCCACCGACCGCACGGGCCGGCCGGTAGTAGGCATCGATCTGCCAGCCGGGCGGGCTCGGGAGCTCCTTCGGGAGCAGGGTCTGCTGGATGAGGGCGGCGACCCGGAGCTCTTGCTCGATGCGCTCCCGCTCCTTCACCTGGGACTCCTGCTGCTTGACCAGATTGGCCACCTTCACAGCCGGAGCGACCTGCGATGCCAGGCCGGACAGCAGGCGCCGATCGTCGGCCGAGTACGGCTGATCCGACAGGCGCGGCCCGAGGCTCAGCGTGCCGAGCAGCTCGCCCTGGCTGATCAGGGGAACGACGAGGACGGATCCGGACTCCCGGAGCGCATCGAGAGCAGCCGACTCCAGGTCGAGCTTCTCGAGATCGACGGGACCGCCCGCCTGGACCAGGTACGCGTGGAGCGGATCGTGCGGCGGGATCTCGACGCCATCGCGAACCGGAACCGCCGGAACCTCTTCGACCGGGGCCGCATCTTTCGAGCGCTTTCTGAACCAACCCATGCACCCACCCTCCCGCAAGCCCGTTCCGGAATCGTTACGGGATCCCGGTGACCCGGTCCTCCGGGACGCGATCCACGACCCTCGGGCCGTTACGAATCGACTCCGGCTGCGAGGGCGTAACGACGGTAGCCTCCTGACATGCCGCTCTTCCTGTCGCTCATGGGCCCACCCGACATCCGGGTCGACGGCGCTCCGATCCAGGTCGACACGCGCAAGGCGACGGCGATCCTCGCCTACCTGGCCGTCGAGGGCGGCGCGCACCCCAGGGACCGGCTGGTGGACCTGCTCTGGCCCGAGACCGACGTGGAGCGAGCGAGGTCGAGCCTCCGTCGAACGCTGTCCACCCTCCGATCGGCGCTAGGGGGGCGCTGGCTCGAGACCGACCGGTCCCTCGTCCGGCTCGACCGCGCCGACGTCGCCCTCGACCTCGATGCCCTCGACGGCGTGACGAGACCTCGCCATGGGCACGGCGGCAGCGACACATGCCAACGGTGCCTCCCCGAACTCGAACGAATGGTCGAGCTCCACCGGGGAGGTTTCCTCGACGGATTCGTCCTTCGCGGGGCAGCGCCCTTCGAAGGGTGGATGCTCACCCAGGCGGAGCGGGTCCGCCAGCGGCTCGATGCGGCATACGCCCAGATCGCCACCGCTCACGCCTCCACCGGCGCATACGACCTCGCCTGCCGTGCCACCGAGAAGCGGATCTCCCTGGACCCGCTGCGTGAGGAGGCGTATCGGCAGCTCATGCTGTTTCACGCGTGGTCGGGCGACCGCGGGCCTGCCATCGACGCCTATCGCTCGCTCGTGACGGTGCTCGACACCGAACTGGGGGTGCCACCCCTCGAGGAGACCACCGAGTTCTACGAGGCCATCCTCGAGGAGGACCTCCCCCGGGCCCCCGCACCGGCGCACCGCGTCGCAACGCCGCCGGCTGCGCCAGAGCGCTCTCCCCTGGTCGGACGGGACGTGGAGTTCGCGACGGCGATCGAAGCGCTGTCCGAGCCCGGAGGCATCGTCCTCATCGAAGGAGCGCCCGGAATGGGGGTCACCCGACTCCTCGATGAGCTCGCCTCCGGCCTCACCGGCCGAACGGTGCTCCGCTCCACCGGGTCGGAGACGGGCTCTTCGGTTCCGTATGGCGTGATCCAGGAGCTCCTCTCCGGAGTCCTCGATCACGTCTCTCTCGAAAGCCTCCCGGTCGCTGTCAGGTCCGAAGCCTCCCGACTCGTCCCCGCATTCGCGCCGGGTGCGCCACCGCCTCCCGAACCGTCCGGCAAGGCCCGGTTCCTCGATGCCCTGGTCCAGGTCGCCACCGCGCCTGGCCATCCGGTCGTCGCCGTCGACGATGTCGAGCTCTTCGATACCGCCTCGGCCGAGAGCATCGGATTCATGGTCGCCCGGGCCCGGCGTTCCGGCATGTCGGTCGTCCTCGGGCTGACCTCCCGGGACCGGCACCTGGACCAGGCCGTGGACCGGCTCGTCCAGGACGTCCGACGGTCCGGCACCGTGATCCGCCTCGAGGCCTTGGCCCGCGACGCCGTGGACGACCTCGCACGTTCGCTCGGCGCATCAGAAGGGGCCAACGACCTTCTCGAGGCGACGGCGGGAATCCCACTGTTCGTCATCGAGGCGCTGCGCTCGACGGATCAGGCAGGAGTGCCGGGCGAAGTACGCCGGATCCTCGGGCAGCGTGTGGCGGGCCTCCCCGGAGCGCAGACACAGGTGCTCGAGGCCATCGTCGTCCTCGACCGGTCCGTCGATCCGCGGATCGTCGGGGCCGTTTCTGGCCGGTCCCTCGAGGAGACCGACGAGTCTCTGGACGCGTTGGTCGCGCAAGGCCTGGTGCGAGAGGACGACAACGGCTCCGTCGCCGGAGCCCATCACTTCATCACCACCGTCGTCCGCGACGGGATGACGGCGGCTCGGCGGCGCGTGCTCCATCGTCGCGCGGCCCAGGTGCTGGAGGCATCTCAGGTCACCGAACCGGCAGTGATTGCGCACCACTACGAACTCGCCGGAAACGACCCGGAAGCGGCGACGTGGCTCGTTCGGGCCGGCGACGCGGCGGCCGCTGTCTTCGCCCACGACGAGGCGGTCGCCCACTTCGAAGCCGCCCTCGCGACCGAGCACGTCGACCGGGCGGCCGTGCACGGTTCGATCGGCCGGTCGGCGATGCTCGCCGGGGACTATCGGCGAGCCATCGACGCATTCGAGGCGTCGCTCGCCGGCGGCCACCCGGACGAGCCGGCGATCGAATACCGCCTCGGCGAGATCCACCGGCGCCTTCGGCGATGGGACCTCGCAGTCGCGCACTATCGGCGCGCTGCCGGCGCCGCCCCCGACGAGGAGACCAGGGCCATCGCCACCGCCGACCTCGCGTATGCAATGGCGCGCCGAGGTGACGACGCCACGGAACTCGTGCGACAGGCGCTCGACCTGGCAAGGAGCTGCGGCTCCCACACGGCGCTCGCCCGCGCCGAGAACGTCGCCGGGCTGCTCGCCGCAGATCCGTCGGAGCGTCGACACCACCTGGAGCGGGCGCTCGAACATGCGAGCGACACGGCGGAACGGGTTGCGGTGCTCAACAACCTCGCACCCGTCTCGTCGCGCGAACGGGCCGTCGACCTGGCGCAAGAGGCGGTCGGGTTGGCGGTCCAGCTCGGCGACCGACACCTCTTCGCCGCGCTCAAGAACACGCTCGCCGATGCCCTCCAGGCTGCAGGCCGCCGCGAGGAAGCACTGGCGACCCTCACCGAGGCGGTCGGCCTCTTCTCGGAGATCACGACCGACGAGGACGAGGCCTGGTCGCCCGAAGTGTGGTTCCTGTCCGAGTGGTGATCCCGTTGCGATCCCGTAACGGTGATGAGCAACGGTGCGGGTCGTGAACCGAGACACCGCTCGTCGGAGGTGGCCATGGGGCCTTGCCGCGGGGCTCATCAGCTTGAGCGCCGCAGCCGCCATCGCCGGGCTCGTGATCGATGGGGACGTCATCGGGCTCGCCTTCGGTTTGCCCTTCACCGCCCTGTTTGCCGTGATCGGCGCCATCATCGCGACGCAGCAGCCCGGCAACCGCATTGCCTGGCTGCTGTACCCCGTGGGATCCGGTCTCCACGCCAGCGCGATCATCGGACTGTTCATGGAGGAGCCCCCTGACTCTCCGACGCTGGGCGACTACTTCGCCATCGGTCTCTCCCAGTACCTGTGGCTGCTCATCTTCCTGCCGCTGCTGTTCCTCCTCTACACCTTCCCCTCCGGACGGTTCCTGAGCCGGCGCTGGCGCTGGACCCTGTGGTTGGTGGGCCTCATGCTGATCGAGGGCCTCTTCGCCGGCGTCCTCGGTCAGCGCATCGGCCCCCCGTTCGAGGCGTGGACCGTCGACGGACCGATCGGCGTGATCCCGATGTGGGTGATCGACGCATCGGAGTACACACTCGACCTGCCGATCCTCACCATCGGGGGATTCGTCGCAATCGTGCTCCGCTACCGGCGCTCGAACATCGTCGTGCGAACGCAGATCAAGTGGGTGCTCTACTCGGGAGTGGTCTTCGCCATCACCACGATCGGGGTGACCCTGATCGAACATCCGATCATCTCCTGGGCCTTCCCGCTTGCCCTGGTGTTCATGCCGATCTCGATCACGATCGCCATCACCCGGTACCGGCTCTTCGAGATCGACCGGATCGTGTCACGGTCGGTGTCGTACGCCGTGGTCGTGGGACTCCTGGCGGCCGTCTTCGGTGGCGTCATCGCCCTCGGTTCGATGGCGCTTCCCACGGATAGCGGGATCCAGGTCGCCGCGGCAACGCTGATCGCGGCCGGACTGTTCGACCCGCTTCGCCGCCGCATCCAAGGCCTCGTCGATCGCCGCTTCAACCGCTCGGCGTTCCAGGTCCAAGCGGTCACCAACGGCTTCGCCGACGAATTGCAGGGCTCCTACACGCTGGAGCGCGTCACCGGGACGTGGGTCGGCGTCGTCCGGCAGCACCTGCAGCCATCCGAGGTGGGCGTATGACTCCGCGAGCCCGCAGGACGGTCGCTGACACCTCGCTGACCGGGAAGTCGGGACGGGGAGTCGCGTTCACCGCGGTCGCCACCGTCGTCCTCGGCGTGGTGATTTCGCTGCTGAGCATGGACGGTGGTCTCCAGGGCTCCGAACGGCCCGCCGTCCTTGTGGGACTCCCGGTGACAGTGGTATTGGGCGCGCTCGCCGTCGTCATCGCACGCAGGGTTCCCGGCAACAGAATCGCTTGGCTGCTTCTGCCGATCGGAATCTGGGGGGTCGTCGGAGGAATCGTCGATGCCCGCACCGACCGGGTACCCGAGACCGTCTCATGGATCGACCACCTGTCGATCGCCTTCTCTCACTTCAGCGACGTGGTCTTCCTGGCCCCGATCTTCATCTTGCTGGTGTTCCCAACCGGCGGCTTCCTCACTCCTCGATGGCGCTGGTCACTGTGGGTCCTCGGCCTCCTCGCCCTCCAAGCCGCGGTGGGCGGTGTCTTCTCGACGGAGATCGGCCCGGCGCTCAAGGACTGGACGATCGATGCCCCGCTCGGTTTCCTTTCCCCGGAGGTGTCTGACGTACTGGGCATCGTGGAGTCGCTCGGGGTCATCGCGCTGGTGATCGGTGGCGTGACAGCGATGGTCGCCCGCTTCCGACGCTCGTCCGTCGTGGTCCGTGCCCAGATCAAGTGGGTCCTCTACGCCGCAGTGCTCCTCGGAGCTTCGATCGTCTTCCTCGTCGTGAGCGAGCATCCCCTCCGAGAGGTCGCATTCGGAGCGGCATGGGCGTTCTTCCCCGTCGCGATCACCATCGCGATCACCCGGTACCGCCTCTTCGACATCGACCGACTCGTTTCGCGGACCGTTTCGTATGCCGTGGTCGTGGGAGTCCTGGCCGGTGTCTTCGCCGGCATCGTCGCCCTCGCATCGCTTGCCCTTCCGTCGGACAGCGGGGTCCAGGTCGCCGCGGCCACCCTCACCGCGGCGGCCCTCTTCAACCCCCTTCTTCGTCGCGTCCGAGGCCTTGTCGATCGACGGTTCAACCGATCCGCCTACGAGGTCGAGGTGGTGATGGGCAAGGTGGCCTCGCGCCTCCAGGGCGCCTATGCGGCCGACCGGATCTCGACCCTGTGGGTCGATGCGGTCAGCCCGACCCTCCAGCCGTCTCACATCGCCGTCTGGCTGAGGCCGCCAGAGACCTGACCGTCCGGCTTCGCGGCGCCCTCATCGATCGCTCACCCCAGAAGGGGCAGGCCGACCCTGGAAACGTCGAGACGACCCTCCACACAATGCGGGACGGAGGTTTGGCATGCGTCGCTTCGCCCTCGTCGCCGTTGGACTCCTCGTCGGCTGCTCGTCGGCCGCGTCGGAGCCCGCTCCCTCATCGACGGCGTCGCCGGACACGGCGGTCGTCACCACCACGGTGACCACGGCCATCACGACCACGACGTCGTCGGAACCGGCGCCCTTCCGGTGGGAGCGCGTGATGCCCGGCGACGAACCGATCCCCGGGGGGATGGCGGACGTGATCGTGGGCGGTCCAGGGCTCGTCGCCGTCGGTGCCGACGGATCGGGGGACGACTACGACGCAGCGATCTGGACATCGGCGGACGGATACGAATGGACCCGGGTCCCCCACGACGAGGCGGTCTTCGGTGGAACCGGGGATCAGATCATGCGCGGCATCGCCGCCGGTGAGTCGAGCCTCGTCGCCGTCGGATTCGACACCCTGGAAGGAGAGCCGACTGCTGCCATCTGGACATCGCCCGACGGACTCGTCTGGGCACGGGTCTCCGACCAGGAGGAGGTCCTCGGAGGACCCGAGAGCCAGATGGCGAATGGGGTCGTCGCGAGTGATGCCGGGTTCGTGATGGTCGGCAACGCGCAGGACGAGGAGGGGGATCAGGACGTCGCCGTCTGGACGTCTCTTGACGGGCTTGCCTGGACCCGGGTCCCGCATGATGAGGACGTCTTCGGCGGCGACGGCCTTCAGGCGGCGGGCGGCGTCACATACGGTGATTTCGGGTTCGTGGCCGTTGGCTACGACGTCGATCTCAACCAGGGCGTCGACTTCGACCTTGCCGTATGGGTGTCCCCCGATGGAGTGAGCTGGTCTCGGATCCCCCATGACGAGTCGGTGTTCGGGGGGACCGGCTGGCAGGGCCCCGGGCCGGTCATTGCGGTGGGATCGGGGCTGGTGGTGCTCGGGTACGACGAGGACGAGGGCCCCTACGACGTGGCGATCTGGATCTCCACGGACGGGACCGAGTGGGCCCGTGTCGCCAGTGACAGCGAAGCGCTCGGCGGGGAGGGAGAACAGCTGATCCAGAGCGTGATCGGGACCGACGCGGGCCTCGTGGCCGGCGGCCGGGACGGCGCGAACGGGGTCGACGAAGACGCCGCCATCTGGATCTCGCCCGACGGCCTCACCTGGACGCAGCTGGAGGACGAGGTCTTCGGCGGGCCGGGCGACCAGGAGATCCGCGGCATAACGGCATTCGGCGACCTCGTCGTCGCGGTCGGCCTCGATCGCTCCGAGGACGAGGTGCCGACGGCCGTCGTGTGGGTCGGGCACCCCACCGGCTGACCGGCGCACCGCGTCCTCGCGACCGATCACGGCGCCGGGCGTTCTGTGGGCTTCAGGGAGAGGAGGCACGATCGTGTTCCGTCGACGTGCGGGGCGGCCACTCGATACCGAGGTGTGGCCGGGCGGCCTCCCGTTCGAGCGTCCGCCGGGTGTGTGGGGTCCCGTCATCGTTGACGGCTCGTGCTGGAGTGTGGTGGCCCTCGACCACGCCGGGCACGCCATCGCGGTGAGCGACTTCCTGGCGGTGTCACCCGGCGAGACGGCCCGGCATCAATGCATCGCCGGCTCGGGGCGGTGACGCCGGTCGTGTCGTGAGGCAGGCCACACCGTTCCTGGATCCTGCCGTGGGAACTGCTCCCCTCCCTCAGAGAACTGCTCCCTGCCGAAATGCGCAAAAGCCCCCGTGGGGACAGGGGCTTCACGCTGCACGCCCGGAGAGACTCGAACTCCCAACCTTCTGATCCGTGGTTCCGCAATCGTCGTGACGGCCTGTGCCTTCCCGAACCGAACAGTCCATCTATCTGGGGTTTCGCTGAATCCCCGTGTCATCCGATCCATGCCGTGACACCCCGTTCCACGGAGTTCGGTAGAAGCCGAACGCCGACCTGGACACCCGAGAGGGACGGGTCGTCAGGTTCGGCACTCTTGAGGTGCGATCGCCTGCCGTGTGCCGCAGAGATGCGAGACGCGAAGGATTCGAAGGCACGAACTGTCGGCGTCGCGTGTCTTCACAGTGATGGGGCCGACACGAGACCTCGAGTCGCAAGGCCGTCCTATGAAACGGAGATTCGACGCTCGAAGTGAGTGAGTGATCTGAACGACCTGTCGAGGTGCATGTTCATGGTGGGAGGTTGGCGAAGGCCTACGAGAGGAGGATGACGATGAGTGACCTTCGCGAGACGCCGGAGCTCGACAAGCGGCCTCGACCACCCGTCGTTCGTGAGGTGCGGCCGCCGACGATCATCGAGTCGCGGCCGCGGCGGGGCTTCCGTTGGATCG
>DATHYU010000169.1:0-2369 GCA_035458965.1 Acidimicrobiia bacterium
GACCCGGAGGCACTCGAAGAGCTTGCCGCCTCGATTCGCGAGGTGGGTGTGCTTCAGCCGATCGTCGTCGGTCCCGCCGACGACGACGACCGCCACGTCCTGGTGGCGGGGGAGCGGCGTCTCCGTGCTGCCCGGATCGCCGGCCTCACCGAGATCCCGGCAATGATCCGACAGGCCGATGACGGGACCCGGTTGGCCGAGGCGCTCATCGAGAACGTCCAGCGGGAGGATCTCGGGGCCCTCGAGGAGGCCGCCGCCTACAAGGGCCTCATGGAAGATTTTGGCATGACTCATGAGCAGGTGGCCACCCGGGTGGGCTAGAGCCGGTCGGCGGTCACCAACGCGGTGAGACTTCTCGGCCTGCCCGGCGTGATCCAGGGACTCATCGCCGATGGCGCCTTGTCGGCAGGGGCGGCGCGCGCCCTGCTGGGCACCGACGACACCGCCTACGCCGTGAAGATCGCCGGCCTGGCTGCGACCGAGGGGTGGTCGGTCCGCCAGGTCGAGGAGGCGGTTCGCGCCCGTCGCGACGAAGCCGCCGCCGGCGGAGCGACCAGGCAGAAGGCGGTGCGCCCGGCGCAGATCCTCGCCCTCGAGGAGCGTCTCTCGGAGCGCCTCGGGTCGCCGGTGCGCATCGACTACGGCGCACGCGGCGGCGGGAAGCTCACCGTGAGATTCGGGTCGGTCGACGACCTGGAGCGGATCTACCGGACGCTGCTCGGCTGATCCACCTCGCCGGCGTACCAGGCGACCAGCGCCGAAGCCACCGAGGCGCCTGCGTCGCCATCGAGGTGGGGTAGCGAGACCACGATCGCCGGTGCTCTCGTCTCGCGCAGCAGGGGGATGCTTCGCCCGATGGCTTCGACACCGATCTGGCGGGCGACCGCCTCGGCCATCGAAGCTCCCGACTCGCTGCGACTCAACGACGAGGAGAAGTAGTACACGCCGACCACGTCGGTTCCCTGGAGAGCGAAGGCGACCACGATGTCGGCGGCTCGCTCGTTGGCGTGCTCGGCGCGGAGTCGCTCGGCGGGCCGGGTGTCGAGTGAGCGAGACAGCAACGGGTGAGCCCCGGTCTCGCGAAGACGGGAAGCCGCTCCGGTGGCGGCGCTCCACGCCTCTGCCGCCTCGCGGTCGTCGCGACAGAAGGGATCGATGAAGACCCGCTGACCTGCGAGCGATCCCGGCATCGAGGAGAGCCACACCCGCTCGCGCAGTTCGTGCCGGCCCATCTTGGCCGTCTCGCGCGACATCAGTTCGAGCTCGGCGACGATCAGCGGGCCCACGAGACCGTCTTCGGCAACGCTCCGATTCTGCTGGAAGTCCAGGACGGCACGCAGGGTGTCCGGACCGAAGATGCCGTCGACCGGACCGGCGTCGAATCCGATGGCGTTGAGGCGGCGCTGCAGCTCGGCGACGTCCTCCCCGTGGAGCATGGGCATGCGGTGGAAGAGCAGTCGATCCCCGAGCGAATATCCAGCATCTACCAGGGTGCGCCAGGTCTCCCGACCGATCAGGCCGTCGCAGGCGATGCGACGGGAGTCCTGGAACGCTCTGACCGCGGCTTCGGTGGCGGTGCCGAACTCCCCGGGCTCATCGGGGGCAGAGGAGAACCCGAGAGCCGCCAGTCGCTCCTGGATGTCGCGGACGGCGTCGCCCGAGTCGCCGATGCGGATGAGAGCCATGCCGGCGCCATGGTACGTGCCGCTCGAGCGTCGCGACCGGTGGTGCGACCTCTAGTGGAGGAACTCGTCGATTTCGGCGACGATGGCGTGCTCCGGCCGGGCCCCGACGATGCGCTTCTTCTCGACACCGTCCTTGTAGACGATGAGGGTGGGGATGCTCATGACGTCGTAGGTCATCGCGGTCTGCGGATTCTCGTCGACGTTGAGTTTGGCCACGGCGATCTTGTCACCGTGCGTGTCGGCGATCTTCTGGACCACCGGGTCGATCAGCCGGCACGGGCTGCACCATTCCGCCCAGAAGTCCACGAGCACGGGCTTGTCCCCCGAGATCAGCGTGGCGAAGTCCGCGTCGGTTGCCGTGATCGTGTTGTCAGACATCTTGCTCCGGCCGCCTCGCGGCCTCCTCCTCTGGGTTGGTGGTACGAACCGTGCGAGCCGGTTCGTTCATTCCTGCGCTTCCAGCCATCGCTCGGCGTCGATCGCCGCCTCACACCCCATCCCGGCGGCAGTGATCGCCTGCCGGTAGGTGTGATCGACGACGTCGCCGGCGGCGAACACCCCTTCGACCGACGTGGAGGTGGTGCCGAATGTCCGGAGATACCCCTGCTCGTCGAGGTCGAGGATGCCGGAGAACAGCGCCGTGTTGGGGTCGTGCCCGATGGCCACGAAGACCCCTTCCACCGC
>DATHYU010000170.1:0-2801 GCA_035458965.1 Acidimicrobiia bacterium
TGCGAGTTGGGCGGAACCGTCCACGCCTGCAGGCCGAAGAGGCCGACCCCGAGCGGCTCGATCCAGTCCGGGCGGTTCGCTGCGAGGTCGTCGGAGGTGAGCACCCCGCCCGTCGCATCGACGATCGCCCCGGCGACCGGCCCTGCGTAGAAGGCGTCGCGGCCGCGGTCGCCGATGGCCTCGAGGACGGCGGCGAGCCGGGGCCGGTGGATCACCCGGCCCGGCTCCGGTGGCCCCCCGCCGGGGTAGAGGGCGGGAGCCGAGGGCTGGCCGCCCACTCGCGGCTCGATCCTCGTCAGGGCCGCGCTCAACTCGGGGGACGTGGCGAAACCGTCGACGCCGGCGGCGACGGCCGGAGCGAGGAGCTCGCCGAGAGGCCGCGTCCCGAACCGGGCGACGAGCGCCAGCCACCCGTCGACGCAGCCGGGCACCGTGATCGACCACGGCGAGGTGAGCGGCATGGTCGCATGGCCCTCGGAGCGGATCCGCCCGGCGTCGACGCCCGAGCCGCCGCGGCCCGAGGCGTTGAGCACCGCGGGAACCGCGTCGCCCGGGCGGTGGACGAGGGCGAAGAGGTCCCCCCCGATCCCGCAGGTGGTGGGCAACACCATGCCGAGCATGGCGTTGGCGGCGATGGCGCCGTCGACGGCGTTCCCTCCCGACGCCATGACGTCGAGGGCGGCCCGGGTGGCGAGATGGTGCGGGGTGACGGCGACCGCACCGCGGGTCGTGACGGAGGAGACGGGGATGGTCATCGGGGGGACCGTAGTTCGGCAGGAACCTCACGGCTCACAGACGTTCGGTTTCGCGCGGCGGGTGGGGGGCTGCCCTGCGGGCGGCCGAGGGCCCGCGAGCACCGCGATGAGGCGTCAGCCGAAGAGCCATCGTCCAGCCGAAGAGCCATCGTCCAGCCGAAGAGCCGTCAATACGGCCGGGTGATCCTCCGGTTGAGGGCGTCGAGGACGGCGCGGACGGTTGCCTCGCTGTCGTCGCCGTTGCTGAGGGCGGATCCGACGGAGACCTCCTCGCCTTCCTCGCCGGTGCCGACGACGAGGGCGACGATGACGCGGCGCATGCCGACGCCGGGGGCGCCGATGGCGTCGAGGGCGAGGGCCTGGTCGGCGATGATGTCCTCGACGGCCCGCAGTGCCGCCTCGCCGACGAGGCGGAGGCGGGCCGACTGGGCGGCGGGCCCCGAGGCCGTGCCGACGTATTCCTCGTTGTGCCATCGGAGGGTGACGGCGACGGTGGTGCGGGCACCTTCGGGGATCTCGTGGACGCCGATGATGGCGGGGCGGTCGTCGTCGCTGGAGATGCGGTCCGGCCCGATCTGGACGACGGACACGGAGCGCCGGTCGATGTCCACTCCGAAGCGGGCGAGGGCGAGTGTCTGCACGTCCCGAACGACCTGTTTCGCAGCCTTGTCGGGCGCGGCGAGGACGTGCACCTCGCGTACCCGGTCACGGTCTCCGACCACGCGCACCGCGTTGACGGAGGGAAGCCGTGCGAGCGTCTCCTCGAGCTCCCGATAGTCCATCAGCCCTCCGGCCGGAGGTACCGGCCACCACATAGCGTAGTCAGTCTGGCTGCGCGTTGTCGAAGGTCGCGAAAAAGGGCTGGCGGTGGCCGCGTCGAGGTCCTAGCGTGAGAGGTCCACCGGCCCTGTGCCGGGTCGGGTAGCAGGTCGGCACGTCCGACCGTTGACATGTCAGGGACATGTGAAGGCCGGGCCGATCGATGCCGATAGACGCACCGAGAGCCCGGCCGGACCGTCCGGGTCGCCGAACACGTATCACCCGAGCGAAGCGAATCCGACGTCGTCTGGAGTAGCGGGACGACGAATCTGGAGAAGGGATGCGGTAGGTGTGGATACGTCGGTCGATATTGGACAGGAACACTTGCTGTCACCAGCGTGAGCTGGAGGATCGGTTAACGAACTGCTGAGCAGGTGATCCGGGCGGTCACTACCCGACGAGAGGCACAGAGATGCGTGAGGATCGCCGAGCGACGATCCTGGCGGTGGCATTCGCCATGGCCGGGGGCTCCGCGCTCGTCGCGCTCGCTTTCGTCCAGGACCTCCCCGGTCCGATCGGCGTCTGGATCGTGCTGGCAGCCGCCTTCGTCGCCCTCGAGCTCTCCTCGGTGTCCGTCGGCGACGGCCTGTCGGTCAGCGCGTCGGTGATGGTCGTCTTCACGGCCGGCGTCGTCTTCGGTCGGGACGCCGGTGTCCTCGCTGTCGCGGTGATGGCGGCGCTCGCCGTGGTCCACCCCGACGACCTCCGCCAGCGGCGCTGGCGTCAACCCCTTGGCAACTTCGGCCAGCTGGTCCTCTCGTCCACGGCCGCCATGGTGGTGTTCCGCCTCTTCCTGCCGGCCGACGGCGTGGCGGCGACCGACCTCCCGACCCTTGCGGCCGGGGCCGCCGTCTCCGCCGTCGTGTACGACTGGGTGAACTTCCGGCTGGTGTCCATGGCCGTCAGCATCCTCTACCCGGACCGCTCCATGCCGTCGTGGGCCCAGATGCTGCCGAACCATCTGGCCCTCTCCGTCCTCGGCGCCTTCGGTGCGCTCCTCGGCTCCGCCTATCTCGCCGTCGGCCCGGTGGTCCTCCCACTGCTGTTCCCGATCTACGGGGTGGGACACGCGGGCTTCGCCGCATACGGCCGGCTTCGGGATGCCCAGGAGTCGACGATCAGGGGCATGGTGAAGGCGATCGAGGCGCTCGATCCGTACACGCGCGGCCATACCGATCGGGTCACGGAGTTCGTCCGTCTGACCGCCGTCGAGCTCGGGCTCGGCGC
>DATHYU010000171.1:0-2226 GCA_035458965.1 Acidimicrobiia bacterium
GCCGTAGAAGACGAAGAAGTTGGCGACGATGGACTCCGCCGCTGCGGTCGTCGCGTCGTCCCAGCCGCCCGTCCGCTCCACCACGACCTGGTTGGAGGCGACGAACACGCCGGCGACGGCGTCGTCGGCGGAGAAGAGCCGGCCGGCGAGCTCACCGGGGAAGGTGGCCGCCTCGGCCGCCTCCGCGGCCGAGCCGAACCCGCTGCCGTCCTGGCCGGTGATGCTGCGATCGGTGTCGATCATCAGCACGTCGCCGACGACGGTGGTCTCGAGAACGGAGATCGGCTGTCCCATGGCGACCGGGATGGTAATCGGATGCCGGGTGACAGACGTCGGATGTCGGAAACGGGCTCTTCCGAGCTCCCCTACCGAGGCATGCCGACGGCACCGTCGCCGACGACGTGGAGCTTCAGGAGGTTCGTGGACGCCTGGACGTTCGGGGGGATGCCCGCGGCCATCGCGATCGGCTCGCGGTCCTCGACGACGCCCATCTCGCGCAACATCTCCTCGGCGGTGAAGATCATGGCGTCCGTGGAGTCGACGCGTGGGAAGCGGACCGGGGTGACGCCCCACATGATCGCCATCCGGTTGTAGGTCGCTTCGTTGGGCGTGAAGCCGACGATGCGCGCCCGTGGCCGGTACTTCGACACCAGCCGGGCCGTGCTCCCGCTCTCGGTGAAGGCGACCACCGTGGCCAGGTCGAGGGCGTTTGCGGTGTCGGCGACCGCCTGCGCGATCGCCGAGGCGAAGCTGGCGCGTGGCCCGACGAATTCGACGTGGTCACCGGCCGGGTAGGTCGGAGAGGACTCCGCCTCGCAGCAGATCGCCGCCATGACCTCGATCGTGCGGACCGGGTACTTCCCGATCGCGGTCTCCGCCGACAGCATGACGGCATCCGACCCGTCGATGATCGCATTCGCCACATCGGTCACCTCCGCCCGGGTGGGCCTCGGCGAGGTGGTCATGGACTCCAGCATCTCGGTTGCGGTGATCGAGATCCGTCCCGCCTGGTTCGTGACGCCGATGATCTCCTTCTGGACTCGCGGCAGCGGCTCGAAGCCGAGCTCGACGCCCAGATCCCCGCGGGCGACCATGGCTCCATCCGCCGCCTCGAGGATGTGGGGGAGGTTGGCGTAGGCGGCGACGCGCTCGATCTTCGCGATGACCGGCGTCTGCCCGACGATCTCCCGGACGGCGGCGATGTCGTCGCCCGACTCGACGAAGGACGCCGCGACCAGGTCGACCCCGATCTCGCGCCCGAAGGCGAGGTCCTGGCGGTCCTTCTCGGTGATCGCCGGGAGGCCGAGGTGGACGCCGGGGAAGGCGGCGCCCTTGTGGTCGCCGAGCACGCCCCCTTCGCGCACGATCACCGAAACGCCGTCGGCGTCGCGATCGATCACCTGGACCTCGATGAGCCCGTCGGCGAGGAGGATCCGGTCGCCGGCGCTGAGATCGGCGACCCCGAGGTGCTGAACGTAGACCCGGTGCTCGTCACCGAGCCCGTTGCCGTCGAGCAGCGTGATGCGCTGCCCGTCCGAGAGGTCCACCGATCCCCCGGGGAAGGTGCCGACGCGGATCCGTGGGCCCTGGATGTCCTGGAGGACGGCCACGGCACGACCGTGCTCGGCGGCGGCCTCCCTCACCCACGACGTCCATTGCCGGTGACTCTCGTAGGTGCCGTGGGAGAAATTGAGCCGCGCGACGTCGAGTCCTGCACCGACCATCCGCGAGATGGTCTCGCGCGAGGCGCTGGCCGGTCCGAGGGTGGCGATGATCTTGGTCTTTCGTTGCACGTGACCACTGTACCGGGCCGTTGGAACCGGTTCCGAGCCGGAGACCGGGCCGTGGACGCCTACCCTCGGCCATCATGCAGCACGACGCCTCTGCCGTCGCCGAGGGCCTCGGTGATCTCGTCGAACGGTTCGATCACGTCTCCGTCGCGGTCGCCGACCTGCGCCGGCCCGGCCCGCTTCCCGGCCTGCTCGGTGGACGCTTCTTCAATGGAGGGGCAGAACGACCCTCGGGCTTCGCGTGGGCCCAGTGGCGGCTCCCGTCCGCGAAGCTGGAGATCGTCGCCCCCCTCGGCGACGACAGCTTCCTCCACGACTTCCTCCGCCGGCGCGGTGAGGGACTCCATCACGTCACCCTCAAGGTCACCGACATCGACGCTGCGATCCATGCGGCCCGCGCGATGGGCCTCGACGTGATCCAGATCGACGCCTCCCG
>DATHYU010000172.1:0-5595 GCA_035458965.1 Acidimicrobiia bacterium
CTCGTCGTCGGGGAGCCCGCCGGGCTCTATGCCGAGCTGGGTGACCCCGAAGCCATCGAGAACGTGTACCTGGGCTGGTATCACCTCCGCAACGACACGGTCGAGGGCTGGATGAAGGCTCGCGAGCTCTTCGAGAGCGTCGTCGCATCCAACCCGGACCAACCGTTCGGCTAGGTCCTCGCCGCGTATGCCCTGTTCTGGGGCGCTTCTGCGGGCTTCGTCGACGATCCCGATCCGATCCTCGAGAGGGCACGCGAGCTCGCCCTGGAAGGCGTTGCGATCGGGGATCCGACGGGGATGGGCCGCGCCGTCGAGGCCGCCGTCCTGATGACGATGGGCGAGATCGACGAGGCGATGGCATCGATGGACCAGATCCACGTGCTCCGGCCGACCTGCGACGTCACGTACGGGCTCGAGGGAAGCCTCCGGCGGTATCTGGGGCAGTGGGAGAAGGCCGTCGATCTTCTCGACGTGGCAATGCGCCTCACCGGCATGAACAAGCCGTGGTACCCGACGGTGAAGGCGTGCTCGCTGTTCGTCGGCGGGCGCCTCGAGCAGGCGGCGTCGATCGCCGAGTCGGTCCTCGAGCATCAGCCGAACAATCTCGAGGCCCTCCTCGTCCTCGCCGCCGCCCAGGCGGAGCTCGGGCTCGACCGGCGGGCCCACGCGACGGCAAACCTCATCAGGGAGCGCTTCCCGACCGTCGACCCGGAAGCCTGGCTGGACACCAGCCCCTTCCAGGACGAGGAGATCAAGTCGCGCTGGAAGGCCGATCTCGTCCACGCGGGAGCGATCCCCGCCTAGCGCTCAGACCAGCGCGATGCCGACGGCGAACGTGAAGACGTGTGCCCAGAACGGGGGCTCGAAGGCGAACCGCGTGCGCGGCACGGCATACCCGATCAACCAGGCGGCGCCCCAGGCCGCTCCGGCCCAGGCGAGCCATCCCGGGATCAGGTCCGCATCACGGAGGCCCCAGGCCAGCGGCACCGCCGTCGCGTACGAGACGAGCATGTGGAAGCGGTGGCCGAGCGCCGCCCAGGCCTCGAGCGGCCGGTACCAGTCGGGCACCGCCGACCCGGCGGCGACGGACCCGGCGACGCGTTCGGCGACGGTGAGGCGAAAGCTCAGCTCGCCGATCCACGGCAGGGCGCCGATGGCGTATGCCGTCGCAGCCGCCCAGGCGACGGGTTGGCTCGAAACTGCGGCGGCCGCCGCCAGGCCGGCCGGGGTGAGGACCATGGCCACGAGCATCCAGGTGTGGATCCACCGGAGCCGGGTCCGGTGCGTCACCACGTGGGGGAAACGCTCGGGCAGCGGGAGCTGGAACTCGAGCCGCCACGCACCTGCGCCTGTCATGAAGGCGACGAATCCGGCGATGAGCAGCCACCCGGCAGCGGTCATGGAGCACCTCCTTGGCCCATGACGCTACCCCTTGGGCGGCAGGCGCGCCGGCTATCCGGGGGTGCCGACCCAGATGACCGTCTGCGGAAGGGTCCGCGGGTCGCTCTCGGACGTCCAGAGGTCGATGTCGGTTCCGACCACGGCGACGGCGGAGTCGGCCCCGGCGGCGCCGCTGATGGCGAAGCCACCTTCGCCGAAGAGGTCCTGGTGGCGGTCGAACGTCCAGGTCATTCCGTCGCTCGAGAACCGGAGGACGGGCTCGGGCGTCATCCCGATGCCCAGTTCCCCGGCGAGCGCCTCGTACGCAGCGCCGATCTCCTCCCAGGTGAGGGTCACCAGCGGCTCGGAGGACGCCGTGTCGATGAACGAGACGCCCCACTCCTCCTCCACGAAATCGACGGTGTCGGAGGTCCCCGTCTCCGGGTCGATGACGGCGACCAGGTCGCCGCTGGCCGCGTCGACGATCGTGATCGCTCCCGTCTCGCCCAGCGTGATCTCGTACCCGTCCTTCGCGATGACGGGCTCCATCGCGACGCCCGGGCCTTCGGTGGACAGGAAGCCGTTCGCGAACAGGCCGAGGCCGCCGGCATCGATCTCCGACATGTGGAAGGCGACGCCCTCACCGGCATCCATGAGGTCTCCGTCGAGGCGGGTCCAGGTCACGAGATCGGGTGAGGTCCAGAGCCCGTCGCCGGACACGTCCTCGCCGAGCGCGAGGAACCCGTCACCGAAGCGCGTGATGCTGCGGAGCCAGTCTTCTCCGGGACCGTCGACCACGAACCCGCGCCAGGAGCGCCCGTCCTCCGATTGGTACCCGAGCATGACGCCGGGGCCCTCGGGATCGGCGGGATCGGGACCGGGCCCGAACAGGTAGAAGCCGTCGTCGGCGGTGGTCCTCGGACGCATCGGGATCAAGAGCCACTCGTCGGGAAGTCCCTCGAGCTCGACCGGCTGCCAGGTGAAGGCGTCCGACGACCACCAGGCGAATCGCTCGAAACCCGGTCCCGCGAATCCCTCCTCCCCGAGGATGCCGGTGAGGTCGTCCTCCGTGACACCGAGGTCGGCGAACGGGATCTCCACCGGCTCCTGGTCGCCGTAGCCGACGATGAGCACCGCGCCATCGGGTCGCCTCTCGGCGTCCACGCCGTAGACGTCATCGCCCGTGAACCCCGGGGCGAAATCCGCGGCGATCCGGTCGAGATCGGGATTGAGGCCGCCGGTGCCGAAGGCGAGGAAGCCGTCGGGGCCGATCATCACTTCGTCGACGGCGAGGAACTGCTCGATGTACTCCGAGGGTGCAGGCGGGATGTCCGCGGTCAGTTCGGTTCGATGCCAGGTCGCGCCGTCCACCGATGCCCAGACGACATTCGTCCGCTCCGGGAACTCCGGACCCGGACCGAACACGCCGGCGACGAAGCCTGCCGGGCCGCTGTCGAGCTCGCGGACGATGTCGTCGGGCCCGAAGGCGGTACCGACGAGACCGAGGAGGACCCATTCGTCGCCATCGACCGAGCCCCAGAACTGGACGTCACCGCCGTCGTAGGCGGCTGCGAGGTAGCCATCCGTCACGGCGAGAACCTGACCGTTCGGAGGAGCCGCCGCCGGGCGCCACACGAGCGATGTCGGGCCCACCGCGGGGACGGAGGTCGCCGGTGAGGTCGTGCCGGAGGTCGTGGCCACGGTCGTGGCAGCAGCCGTCGTCACCGGGGCCGCGTCGTCGTCGCCCGAGAGCCATAGGAACCCTCCGACGGCGAGGGCGGCAACCACGGCGAAGGCGACGACGATCCAGAGGATGCGGTTTCGCGTCGGGGGCCGGGGTGGGATGGAAGCGCGGTCGGTTTCGTGATGGGTCTCGTGGAGCATGATCGACCTCCCGATCCGTGCCGCGTTCCCGGCGAACACGACAGCCACGGCGCTCGTGGAGCGTCATCCCAGGCCTAACACGCCCGCTCGGGCCCTGCCAGAGGCGTTCAGCCGGTGGCGGCGCGGGCGTCAGAGGGGGTTCTCGAGGGCGTGGACGACCCAGTCGTAGCAGCCGTAGTTGCCGTTGAAGGTGCCCCAGTGCCACCAGCCGTCGGCGTAGACCAGGTACGCCGCGGCGGCGATGTTGATCTCGGGATCGAAGCGATCGCCGCCGGCCGGCACCGTCTTGCCCCGATCTGCCCAGAAGGCGACCGTGGCCGAGTATCGGGCGTCCCACAGCTCCGGACGGTGCTGGAAGAGCCCGCCGGTGCCGCTGTACGGGTTGACGGCATCCCGGTCACCCCAGCTCTCGCAGCGCATGACGCCCAGCGCGGTGTCGACCTCGGGCACCTCGAACCACTTCTCTACGAGGGGATGCCACTGCTCGATGCAGGGCTCGCCCCGCCAGCCGGGGTCCGGGTCGCCGTCGAAGAGACCCGCCACCACGTGTTCGCCCACGAGGGTGCTCGGCGGGCACTCGAGCAGTCCGAGGAGCTGTGACCAGGTGTCGGGACCCACCTTGCCGTCGACGGTCAGACCGTTGGCCTCCTGATACGCGGCGACCGCCGCCTCGGTTCCGGGCCCGTACACGCCGTCGAGAGGCCCGTCGTAATAGCCGGCCTCGGTGAGCAGCTCCTGCGCCGTCACCACCGCGGGGCCTTCGTCGCCGGGCCGGAGGATCGGGTACGCGTCGGGTGCGGTGGTCGTCGTGGTGGTCGTGGTCGGCGATGCGAACACCCCGCCGACCGGCAGCCAGCTGGCCTCGCCGAAGACGAGCGACGCGTCGGCGGCGCCTCCCTGGTTGGCGTGGCGGAAGTAGAAGGTCGTGTCGCCGGGCCGGAACAGCGCCGGCGTCTCCACTCCGTCGGGGGTGCCCCAGTCTCCGGCGAGGAAGCGGTCGCCACCGTTGCCGAACACGAACGCATGGTCCGCGGCACCGCCCCAGCCGTCCTTCACCAGCTCGGACTCGAAGTAGACGAGCCCGGTCGCGGCGCGGTGGAGCCCTACCTCGTCCTTGCCGTCACCGTCGAAGTCCCCGGCGAACGGGGTGTCGCCTGCGTCGCCGAAGGCGAACCAGAAGTCCGCGTCGCCGAGACCGCCTTCGTTCGCGCCGAGCTCGTTGATGATGTAGAAACGGGCCTCGGACTCGCGATAGATCGACAGGGTGTCGCAGCCGTCGCCATCGAAGTCGCCCGGAATCGGGAAGTCGCCGGGGTCTCCGAAGAAGAAGCGGATGTCCGCGGTGCCGACCGAGTTCGAGTTCCGCAGGTACGCGTACCCGTCGCTCTGCCGGTAGAGCCCCGGGGTGTCGATCCCGTCGCAGTCCCAATCTCCCATGAAGGGGAGGTCGCCGGGATTGCCGTAGAAGAATCCGTCCTCGGTCCCGTCGGGATAGCGGAGGTGCCAGTACCCCTGGGCAGGATCCACGAGGCCCACCCCGGGAGCCGGGGTGTGCGCCGACGCCTGCGAAGCCAGCGCGACGCTCGACATGGTCGCGAGGACGAGGATCGCCGCTGCGGCGATCCGATGCGATCGGCGTGTGGGACGCGTGCTCATGTGATGGGACCGGTCGGGGACGGCTCCAGTGTATGAAATCGGCGGTTCAAGGGCGTATCTTCAACCAGGATCAGGGACTTCCCCGATGGGTGATCCGGACAGGCTCGGGCACCCTGAGCGCATGGCGCTCGAGGTGAGGATGCGATGACGGACACCACCGAAACGACGGTCGGGAGTGGGAACCGGCGCGGTCGGCGGGGGCTCCCTGCGTGGATCCGACGTCGCTGGGTCCGGCGGGCCGCCGTCACCGTCGTCGCGGTGCTCGTCGTCGTCTACGGAGCGGTCGGCTGGTACGCGTCGGGCGAGATCATCGACGGGATCGCCATCAAGCCGTCCGAGACGAAGTACGAGGTCGATGTGCTGTCGGTCACCGGCGACTCGATCACGCTCGAGGTGCCGGCGAAGGACGACTTCCCGGCGGACAACGATGCCGTCGTCGGCCTGGAGTGGCAGGGGGGGTACGGCCAGGTGGGTCCGGCGTCGGCGGTCGGCACGACGGAGATCCGCTCCCTCACCCTCGTCTCCGGTGACCTGCCGCCGGTGGGCACCGACGTGGCGTCGTTCGACGGCTACGCCTTCCGGGGCGACCCGTCGGTCCTCGGTCTCGAGTTCTCGAGCGTGACGTATCCGTCCGAGCTCGGCGACCTGTCGGCGTGGTTCGTGCCCGGCGACGGT
>DATHYU010000173.1:0-4044 GCA_035458965.1 Acidimicrobiia bacterium
CTCCACGGTGCCGTCGATCGTCCAGGTCTCCCGGGAGACACCCCGGCCCAACTGCCGAACGGACGTGACCGTGGCGGGCTCGCCGAAGCGGTGGGTCAGCCAGCCCTCGAGACCGTCGCCCGCCAGCGAGGGGGTCATGAGCCGAAGTACGGTGCGTAGTCGGGCCAGGCGAAGAGCTCGGTCTGACCCGCTCCCCGGGCGACCCGGCCGTCGGGGGCCGTCACCGTGACCCGGGACAGGTACTCGAGCCCGGTGCGCCCCTTCAGCACCCGCCCGTCGTGGGTGGTGTGGTCGAACGGCTGGACCGAGAGGTCGAACTCGTCCCACTCGAGGACCGGGTCGTCGGTCCCGGCATACGTGTAGATGGACCCGCCGTCGCGCCAGGACCCGCGGTCGTACCCGATCGTGTGCGGGTACCAGGGCTGGACCGCTGCTTCGAGCTCGGCGTGCCAGACCCCGCCCTCGGCGTCGGTCAGGTCGACGGTGATCGTCTTCATGACGCGCCCCGGGTCGAAGGTCGCCGAGTGATCGATGTCCACGAGTTCGACGGTGCGCTCGAAGCCGTCGGAGATCTGGCCCTCGAAGGGCGTCCCGAAGGTGTCGTTCAGGCCGCCTCGCGAACCGTCGGCCGACTCGTGAACCGAGAAGAACCCGGCGATCGTCGGCGTGGCGAACAGCGTCCAGAGTCGCAGCGATCGACGGGTGCGCGGCTCGCGGGGCCGCAGCAACGTGCGCTCCGGTGCGAGCGGGAGCCGCTCGTAGTAGAGGCCCCACGAGTGATCCCTGCTGCCGAACCAGTGGTCGGGCGTCACCTCGTACCGACGCCCTTTGAACTCGATCCACCCCGAGGCGCGGCCCGGCTGGGCGTAGCGGCTCTGGTCGGTCGTGACCCGCTGCCGGTTCGTGGCGAAGTGGTGGGCCTCGAGGAAGGGCTCGCCGGCGCCGAGCCAGTGGAGGTCGAAGGACAACTCGGACTCGTTCTCGCCGAGGGACAGGTGGAGATCGCGAAACGCCTCGACGATGTCGAGGCGATAAGGACCGACGACCGTGTCGTGATGAGGGCTCCACGGCCGCTTGAACCGGACCGTGTACTGGATCCCGTCGGCCATGACGCCGGCGTAGCCGCCGATCATGTCGGCGTTCGGGTTCACCCGCAGGCCCGAGAAGAGGAAGAGGCGCTCGTCGGGGTTGAACACCCCGAAGAAATAGCCGTCGTCGAACGAGTAGTCCGTGATCGGGATCCGGCTGAACGGATGCGGCGACTGGTGGACCGGGTACTCGTCGTACTTCGTGAGCATGAGCCTCCTCGGCGGCGGAGTATCGAGCCGCGGAACACCGGCTGTCAACCCAACCGCGTATGCTCGCCCGCAATGACGACGCATCCCCTCGATCGGAACCGGCCGAGCCATCGCCGGGTCGGGATCTCGCTGCCCGTCCAGGACGAGCTGCCGGCCGACCTCAACCTGCAGCTGGCGATCCAGGCCGAGGAGCACGGTTTCGACGTGGTGGCCTTCGGCGAGATCGGCGGGCCGGAGGCCTTCGCACAGCTCGGCGCCATCGCGTCCCGAACCGAGCGCATCACGCTCATGACCGGGGTGATCTCGTCGTTCACCCGCTCCCCTGCCCTCACCGCGATGGGATTCGCCACGCTGGAGGCGATCGCACCCGGCCGCACGATCCTCGGGGTCGGGGCGGCGACCCCGGTCATCGTCGAGGGCTGGCACGACGGGTCCTTCGCCCGGCCGATCCGCCGCAACCGCGAGTTCACCGAGGCGTTCCGACGCATCCTGCACGGCGGGTTCGCCACCTACGAGGGCGAGACGCTCGCGGTCCGCCGGTACCGGCTCATGCCGGACGCCTCCTTCGACGTCCCGGTCCACATCGGCGCGATGAACCCCACGATGCTGCGCCAGAGCGGCGAGTTCGCCGACGGTGTCTACATGGCCTTCTGTGCCCTGGACGAGGTCCCGCATCGCGCCGGGCTCGTCCTCGATGGCGCCCGCGACGCCGGACGCGACCCCGACGAGCTGACGATCGGGCTCATGGTCAACGCGTATGCCGGGAGCCGGCCCGAAGCCGCCATGGAGCGGTACCGCGACTTCTTCCTGTTCTATGCGACCCTGCCGACCCACCGCCACAACTTCGAGCACGCCGTCGACGAGCTCGACGTGGCCGGCGACCGGGTCGCCGCCGGGAGGCGCCGCTCGGCGCGGCCGCTCGTCACCGACGAGGCCATCCATCGGATCAGCGTCGTAGGAAGCGGCGAGGACGTCGCCGAGCGGGTGCGGGCCTACTGGGACGCCGGCGTCGACCTGGTGACCCTGCACCTGATCGGCACCGGACGCGGGGAGACGGAGTCGGCCTTCGAGTCGCTGGCAGCCGTCGGGGAGGCGCTGACATCCATCCGCTGAGGCATCCGGCCCGTCCCGGATCGGGCCGCCGGCCCGAGGCTCCGGTAGCGTCGGAGCCAGAACGATCCGGGAGGATCCCATGGACACCACCGAGGACACGCTCGCCCTGTACCAGCTGCAGGCGCGCTATGGCCACGTCATGGACGACCGCGACTGGGAAGGCCTGAACGCGGTGTTCACCGACGACGCCGTCGTCGACTTCCAGCCGTTCGGGCTTCCCCGCATGGAGGGGCTCGAGGCGATCGTCCGGGACTTCAAGTGGATCCGGCACCCCTACGGCCACCACGTCACGAACATCCTCGTCGACGTCGACGGCGACACCGCGAGAATGCGGTCCAAGATCCTTGCGGTGCTCGACGACGGAACGTCGATCACCGGACAGTACCTGGACGAGGCCCGGCGGACCTCCGACGGTTGGCGGCTGACGTACCGGCTGGGGAAGCCCTTCCCCCGCCGCCCGAAGAAGGAGAGCGATTGATGGTGGATCGGCTTGATGGGAAGGCGGCGATCGTCACCGGGGCGGCGTCGGGGATCGGAGAGGCCTCGGCGTTGATGTACGCCAGCGAGGGCGCGTCGGTCATGTGCGTCGACCTGAACGGCGACGGCGCGGCCGAGACCGCTCGCACGATCACGGAGGCGGGTGGAAAGGCGATCTCTGCCGCCGCCGACCTGAGCTCGCCCGAGCAGGCCGAGGCGATGACGAGCCAGGCCCTCGACGCGTTCGGCAGGATCGACGTCGTCTACTCCTGTGCCGGCATCGCCGGCGCAGGCACGGCCGCCGGGACGTCGATGGAGCAGTGGGACCGCGTCATCGCCGTGAACCTCACGAGCAAGTGGCTCGGCTTCAAATACGCCCTCCCGTCGATGGTGGAGCAGGGGTCGGGGTCCGTGATCATCCAGGCGAGCATCGGAGGCATCATCGGGGTCCCCGGGATCTTCCCGTATGCGGCCGCCAAGGGCGGGTGCATCGGCATGATGAAGCAGTCGGCGATCGAGTACGGGCCGAGCAACATCCGCTTCAACGTCATCGCTCCGGGCCAGGTGCCCACGCCGCTGGTCGTCGAGTCCTATCGAACCGGCGGTGGCATGACCGCGTCCATGGGCGTCGAGGAGGGCATGCGGCGTGCCGGGGAGTTGTACCCGCTGCGGCGCACCGGGACCGTCGAGGAGGTCGCCGCCCTCGCCACGTATCTTGCCAGCGACGAGTCGGCCTGGACGACCGGCCAGGTGTTCGTCATCGACGGAGGCATCACCAGCCAGTAGAGGCCCTGGAAGGGGGAAGTCGCCATGCGGAGGGCGATCGTCGTCTTGGCCGTGGTCGCCACGGCGTGCTCCGGCTCGACCGGCGAGCCGTCGACGACGTCCGTCACCCCGTCGACGACCACGAGCACCGTGGCGGCGACGTCCACGACGACGATGGCCGTGACGCCCACGACGACGGTGGCCGTGGCGTCCACGACGACGATCGCACCCGTCGATCGGATCGCTCTCGCCGAGGCGTTCGCCGAGGCGCTGGAATCGGCCGATCGGGCCGCCATCACGATGCTGCTCGCGCCGAACGCGGCCTGGGTCCTCGCCGAGGAGCCGATCGGCCTCGACCTTCCACTCCCGGCCGGCTTCGCCGAGTTCGCCG
>DATHYU010000174.1:0-3136 GCA_035458965.1 Acidimicrobiia bacterium
TGCGTGGCGATGACCATGAAGGGGGGTGAGAGATGGCGGGTGACGCCGTCCACCGTGACCTGGCGCTCCTCCATCGCCTCGAGGAGAGCCGCCTGGGTCTTGGGGCTCGCCCGGTTGATCTCGTCGCCGAGGACGATGTTCGTGAACACGGGACCCGAGCGGAAGACGAAGGCATTGCGCTCGCGGTCCCACACCGAGACGCCGGTGATGTCCGACGGCAGGAGGTCGGGGGTGAACTGGACTCGCTGGAAGTCGCAATGGATCGACCTCGCCAGCGACTTCGCGAGGAGGGTCTTGCCGACGCCCGGCACGTCCTCGATGAGCACGTGGCCCTCCGAGAGGAGGGCCAGAACGATGAGGTCGATGACGTCCCGCTTGCCCTGGATGACCTTCTCGATGTTCTCGGCGACGGTGTGGAACCGCTGCGCGAACCAGTCAAGGTCCGCCTGGGCGACCGGCTCGGTGGTGACGGTCACGATCGCTCGTCCTCCTCGGCTGTGGAAAGATGGAGGCAAGGGTATCAACACCTCGCCCTAGGGGGAGCCGAAGGGGGAGGGGCAACGGCCGACGGTTGCCCGGCAGACCCTGTCCGCTGCCTCCCGTCTGCCGCGTACGCTGTGGCCATGCATCGCTCCGTGCTCCTCGCGGTCGCCCGCCATCCCTCGCTCTGGGGGACCGCGTTGGGCTTCCTGCGAGAAATCGGATGCAAAGAGTGGCGAAAGTGGCTACTGTGCGTGTTGAGACCGAGGCGCACCTACCTGCGCTGGAGGATCGCGACGGCGTACGGCGACCCCGATGCCGATCTCGATCCAGCCGACGTCGTCGCCTTCCTGCAATGGCGGCGCCGGCAACGGGAGCGATGAAGGGAGCACGACGTGGCGGCGGAGAGCCTGCGAGACGAACTGTTGGCGGTTCCTGGCGTGGCGGAGGCCGAGGTGGACGAATCCGGGACGAATCCCTCCGGCGTACGCGTCCGTCTCGCGCCCGAGGCCGATGCCCAGGCAGTGGGGATCGAGGTCCAGCGGATCCTCGCCTCACACGGGATGCGCTCCCGTGTGAACGACGAGCACGCGGCGTCGGCGAACGGTGACGGGACCGCTCCGGTGGTGGCGTTGCCGACCGTGGCGACGATCCCGCCGATGCCGTCCTCGGCCCCTCCGCTGCCGGAGGCGATGGCCTTCGTCGGGCCGGATCCGGCGGATGAGCCCGTCCATGAGGGCCCGGCCGCGGCGCCGGACGCCACGCTCGCCGGCCTCCGGGTCGACGAGAGCCTGGAGGGGATCGTGGTGACGGCGATGGCGAGCGACGGCCGGTCGTTCACCGAGCAGTCCGATCTCTCCGAGAGCGGCATGTACGACGCCGTCGTCTCCGTGGTGGGCGCGCTCGCCGACGGTCGGGCGCCGACGGTGCTCGACGTCGAGCGCAGGGTCGTCGATGGCACCGAGGTCGTGAGTGTCATCCTGGAGCGGGCCGACGGCACGCGGTTCGCCGGGTCCGCCGTGGTTCGCGTCGGCCGGGCGTTCGCCGCGGCGCGGGCGACCTGGTCCGCTCTGCGCGCCGGGTAGGCCCGTCTAGCCCTCGACGTTTCCCACCGCGGCCGACCCGGCCTCGTGGTCCGGATCGACTGCGGCGCGCTCCTGGCGGATCAGGTGGACCACCACGTCGTTGTCGTCGACGGCCTCGGACGCGGCCGGTGACGAAGGTCTCATGCCCGTCTCACGGATGAACGCGCCGTGCTCGGCCACCCGGGTCAGCACGTCCCGGATGAACAGTCTCGAGGGGGAGACGGCGGCCGGGTCGAGGGCGTCGAGGTCGTCCGCCCGGGTCGAGAGGACGGCGATGCCCCGCGACCGAAGGTCCCAGAGCATGATCTCCTGGACGATCGTGTCGGACGACAGCGTGTCGAGGCCGGGCACGAGCACGCCGTCGACGCTGCCGGAGGCGATCACTCCGAGCAGGCTGCGATATCCCTCACGGTCCGGCTCCCGTCCGGCTTCGCGGGTGTCGGAGCACACGGCGACGAGGTGATGCCCCTCGACGGAGGCGTGCCGGCGCAGTTCCTCGTGTTGGGCAAACGCCGGCGCGTCCTCCGACGGGTCTCCCGATTCGCGGATGTACCCGACGAGATGCACGCTCAGTCCTCTCGATCACGGAGAGTGTCCTCTCAATGCGGATGGTAGCGATCGCGCCGTCGAGGCGGGGTCTGCACGCCCGGTATCGAGACGGAATGAGAATCGATCGAGCCGCTACCCTTCGAGCCAATGGTGCAGGCCCTCGTCCTCAACGCCACATATGAGCCGCTGTCGGTCGTACCGGCGAAGCGAGCCGTGGTGCTCCTCGTCCGGGAGAAGGCCGAGCTCGTCGAGTCCCGCGACCGCCATTGGTCGTCGGAGAAGATGAGGATTCCCGTCCCGTCGGTGATCCGGCTGCGCACGTACGTCAAGGTGCCGTTCCGGCGGCGGGTGCCCCTCAACCGGCGTGCCGTGTTCGCCCGGGACGAATCCACCTGCCAGTACTGCGGACGCACGGCCGAGAACATCGACCACGTGCTGCCGCGTTCGCGGGGCGGGACCCACACCTGGGAGAACGTCGCGGCCGCCTGCCGCCCGTGCAACACGCGCAAGGGCGACCGGACCCCCGAGGAGGCGGGCATGAAGCTGGCGCGCGCTCCGCGGGCCCCGCGTGAGAACGGCTGGCTGGTCATCGGGCTCGCCGCGCCTCCAGAGCCGTCCTGGCGGGTCTACCTCGCCGAGGCCGGCTGACGTCGCCTCGGCCGAACCCGCAGACCACGTCCCGCGCTCGAGTCGCCGGTGGCGGCCCCGCCACCCTCGTCACATCCGTCCGCACAGGCGCGTGGTCACCGCACCCGCGGCGAAGCCCACGGATCACCCGGAGAGCGGTGTCACGGCTGGCGTAGGACGAGCACGGGGACGGGGCAGCGCCGCGCCACCTTCGTGCCGGTCGATCCGAGCAGGCCGTCGAAGAAGCCCCGGCCCCGGGCGCCGACGACCACGGCGTCCGCCGCCAGCTCGCCGGCGATCGCGATGATCCCGGCGGCCGGATCCTCGCCCTCGCGTGCCACGACGTCGACCGGCAGGCCGGTCTCCCGCAGGGCCTGGGCGAGATTCCCGGTGCG
>DATHYU010000175.1:0-3462 GCA_035458965.1 Acidimicrobiia bacterium
GGCTTCGACGGCGTCGCAGACCTCGTCGGGGGTCAGCAACCCGAGGTTCAGCGCCGGGGAGAGCAGCGAGTGCGCGAGGTGCCAGTCGTCCCGGAGCATGGCGTCCTGGTACGGCCCGAAATGGGGGAGCACGCCCCCGACGAACTCGTCGAGCCTCGCTAGCGCCTGATCGCGTGACGTCGGCCACCACCCCCGGGGCGCGGCGCCCCAGGTGTCCGGTGGCAGGGAGTCGAGCACCGCCCGGTCGATGTCGTCGAGGGGGAACGGGTGCCTCTCGGGCCAGGGTGGATGTCCGGGCGGCGGCTTGCGATTCTCGGCGTCGAAGTTCCAGCGGCCTCCCTCGGGCTCGTCTCCGCTCATCAGGTAGCCGAGGCGGCCGCGTTGCCAGCGGTAGAAGTCCTCGTTGCGGAGCCGCTTGCGGCCCTCGGCCCAGGCGGCGAAGTCCTGGTAGTGACAGAGGAACTGGTTGGAGCGCACGATCTCGCATCCGAGCCGCTCGGCGAGTCGCCGGGCGTCCCAGGAGGTCGGCTCCATGACCCGCACGACGCCGGGGCCGAATGCACGGAGGTGGTCTTCGACGCCGGTTCGGAGGTCCGCCGCCCGGCGCTCATCGACGTCGAATCCCTCGGCGCGTCGCTCGGAGGCGAAACGCCGCATCGCCGTGAGCACGACGTGGAGGCGCTGCCGGTGCCGCCGGCCGTCGGCGGCCTTCGCCGCACTGTGCACCATGAGGATCCGGTGGCTGTCCGGGGTCACCCCGTCGAACCCGGCGAACGAGCGGTTGAGCTGGTCACCGAGAACCCACAGCGTGTCCATGCCGCGAGGGTACGAAGTCCACCGGTCCTAGGGCGAGCCGACCCCTGCCTCTGGGGGGCGGTTCGGGCGGCACGAACCCGGAGGGCACGGAGCGTCTGCGGGCCGCTGCGGCCTGGGCCGCCGCCCGGATCTTCGCGATCGCCGGTGGCCTTCTCGCGCCCGGCCCATGGGAGGCGGGCCTCGCGCCCCGATCGACTCCGCCCTCGTGATCGGGGCGCCACCGTTCATGGTCGCCTACAGCACCGGGCGACCGGACTCCGGAGATCCAGGCGTGTGAGCGGCGCCCGGGCTGGTGTGAGCCTCGTCGAGCGACCTCAGACCGGGGGCTCGGGGTCGTACTGGATGTAGTGGCGGACCTCCCGGGCGCGTTCGGGGGAGTGGAGGCGGGCCACGAGATAGAGCGCCATGTCGATGCCGGCCGACACGCCGGCGGCCGTGATGACACGCCCCGAGTCCACGAAGCGTTCATTCGGGCGCACCTCGATGCCGGCTCCGAGGGTCTCGAGGTAGTCGAGGCTTCCCCAGTGGGTCGTCGCCGGTCGCGCGTCGAGGAGGCCGGCGTCGGCGAACACGAGCGATCCGGTGCACACGCTCGTCATGAGCGTGCCGTTGTCGCGAAGTCGTTCCAGCCACCGTCGGATCGACTGGTTCCCGATCTGGCGGCGCGTGCCGATCCCGCCCGGGAAGACGAGGACGTCCATCTCGGGCATGTCCTCCCAGGTGTGGTCGGCGATCACCCGGAGCCCCTTGGCGCACGTGACGACCTCGTCCGTTCGGCTGAAGGTGAATACGGTCACGTCGTCCTCGGGCCATCCCTGGGCCCAGGAGGACAGGACCTCCCACGGTCCGGCCCAGTCGAGCTCCTCCGCGCCGTCGAACAAGAAGATGCCGATCGATGTCACCGTGTCAGTCTGCCATGTGGACACGCCCGAGACCGGGGTCTGAGGTCCCGCTTTCGACCTCGGCCGGGGAGTGGCCTCGCCCGACGGCCTCGAATCCCGGCTCGACCGCACTAGGTTCGGTCCCATGTCGTATTCCGTCGTGGTCCTCGGGACGGCACAGGACGGTGGCCTGCCCCAGTTCGGTGCCCGATCCAGCTTGTCCCACCGAGCCCGGCACGAAGCCGTGCTCGCCCGCATGGCCGCGTCGATCGCCATCGTCGACGACACCGGGCGAACGGTGCTCGTCGACCCGTCCCCGGACCTCCGCCACCAGGAGGCGTTCCTGCATCGGTTCGGCCCGTACGCGGCCCGTCCGGGTACGGCGCCGCCCGTGGACGCGATCGTGGTGACCCACGGGCACATGGGCCACTACCTGGGGCTGGCCCACTTCGGCCGTGAAGCGGCGGCGACCTCGGCGATCCCGTGCTACGTGACGCACCCCACCGCCGGGTTCCTCGTGTCCAACGCCCCGTGGCGCCTGCTCGTCGAGGACCAGCACGTTGCGCTGCGCCCGTATTCGGCCCCCGAGGCCGTCGAGGTCTGGGACGGCCTCGAGATCGAGCTCCTTCCCGTTCCGCACCGGCACGAGTACACGGACACGGTCGCGGTCTCGATCGCCGGCACGGTCCTCTACCTGCCCGACATCGACCGGTGGGACGACTGGGCGGCCGCCGAGGAGACGATCGCCCGCCACGAGATCGCCCTCCTCGACGCCACGTTCTGGAGCGCCGACGAGGTGCCCGGCCGTGACGTCGCCGACATCCCGCATCCGCTCGTCCCCGACACGATCGAACGTTTCGGGCATCTGGCGGCGGGCCGCCGGCTCATGCTGACCCATCTCAACCACACGAACCCCGTCGCCGATCCCTCGTCGGACGCGGCCCGGCAGGTGGCGGAGGCGGGTTTCGAGGTCGCCGTCGATGGAATGGTCCTCGAGGTCTGATCGCCCGCGACCTGGCGCGCGGCGATGGGTACGATTCCAGGAACCGTCAGATTCTGGAGGTCCTCCTCGTGGCAGCCGATACGATTCCCGCCCGCCTGCTCCGCCGCGCCGAGCAGATGCCGGGGCGCACCGCGTACCTGGAGAAGGTGGACGGCGCCTACGTCCCGACGTCGTGGGGTGAGTACGCCGATCAGGTCCGACTGGCCGCGAAGGCACTCATCGCCCTCGGCTTCCAGCCCGGTCAGATCACCACGATCCTCGGGTTCAACCGCTCCGAGTGGACGATCCTCGACCTCGCCACCATGTGCGTCGGCGGTGCTCCCGCCGGGATCTACGCGACGAACTCCCCCGAAGAGGTGCACTACATCATCCACCACGCCGAGGCGCCGCTGATCCTCGTCGAGAACGATGCCCAGCTGGCGAAGGTGCTCGAGGTCCGGGACCGGCTGCCGGCCCTCAAGACGATCGTGACGATGCGCGGGACGCCTGCCCACAGCGACTCCGCGATCCTCACCTGGGACGAGTTCCTCGCCCTCGGTGACGGGGTGGACGACGCCGAGTTCCTCGGCCGCATCGAGGACCTGGAGCCGGACGGCCTCGCGACGCTCATCTACACGTCGGGGACGACCGGGCCGCCGAAGGGCGTCATGCTCACCCACCACAACCTCACGTGGACGTCTGCCGCCGCCTCGAACATCGTCGAATTGAGCCCCGAGACGCGCAGCGTCTCGTACCTCCCCCTGAGCCACATCGCGGAGCAGA
>DATHYU010000176.1:0-3962 GCA_035458965.1 Acidimicrobiia bacterium
GGCTCCGATGAGCTCTCGGGCAGCCTCACGCGCGGCGGCACGGTCCTCGGCACGAGTCGCGACAAACCCCACAGGATGGAGCTGGGCGGCCGGGTGCTCGACATGCGAGATGCCATGATCGAGAACGCGGCCAGGCACGAGCTCGCCGGGGTCGTCTGCCTCGGAGGCGGGGGCACCCAGAAGAACGCGCTCCGTCTCGCCGAGAAGGGGCTCAACGTCATCACGCTGCCCAAGACCATCGACAACGACGTCGCCCTGACCGACGAGACCTTCGGCTTCGACACCGCACTGAACATCGCCACGGAAGCCGTCGACCGGCTCCACTCCACGGCGCACAGCCACCATCGGATCATGGTCGTCGAGATCATGGGGCACAACGCCGGCTGGCTGACCCTCGGAGCGGGGCTCGGCGGCGGCGCGGACGTCGTCCTCATCCCCGAGATCCCCTCCGACACCGAGAGCGTCGCCGCGTCGCTCCTCGAACGGAAGGCCGCCGGGTCGAGGTTCAGCCTCGTCGCCGTCTCGGAGGGCGCCATGTCGGTCGCGGACCACGCCCGACTCACCGACCTGGAGCGTCGCCGAAGCGACAGCGACGACGACGACGAACGCACCAAGCTCAAAGAGGAGATCCAGGAGTTGCACGCCGGCCAGGGAGACAACACGGTCCGCCTGTCCCGCCGGCTCGAGGAGCTCACCGGCCTCGTCTCCAGGGTGACCATCCTCGGTCATGTGCAGCGCGGCGGCCAGCCGTCGCCACGCGACCGCATCCTCGCCACCCGCCTCGGGACGGCTGCGGCGACCTATGCCGCGGAAGGCCGGTGGGGCGTGATGGTCGCCTCGCGGGGCGGCGAGACGGTTCCCGTCCCCCTCGGGGAGGTCGCCGGCAACCTCCGCACGGTGCCCCTCGACCACCCCTGGATCGACAGCGCCCGCGCGCTCGGTGTCGGCCTGGGCGACTGACCTCTCCCCCACCGGCGACCGCCGAAGACGCCGCTCTCAGGATCCGCCGCCCACCCGGTCCCGCACCGCACGCGGGCGCTATGGTCGCGGCGGTGGCACGTGGATCGAACAAGCGGGGCTACGCGATCATCGCCAAGAAGGGTCGCGTCCTCCTCGTGCGCAACGGATCCGGCCGGTGGCTGTTCCCCGGGGGCCGCACCAAGCCCGGCGAGAGCGCCCGCGACGCGACCCGCCGGGAGGTCCACGAGGAGACCGGCTTGCGCGTGGAACTCGGATCGCGGGTGAGCAGGACCCATGTTCGGGTCCACGCCGGGGACTGCGACGGGTGCGTCGTCTACGAGGCGGCGAAGGTGAAGGGCACACCCAAGCCGCACCGCGAGATCGACAAGATCGCCTGGGTGGACATCGCCGACGTCCCCGCCAGGATCTCCGACGCCTTCCGCACCAAGCGGGTCGAGAAGATCCTCCGTCGGTACAGCTGAGCCGTCAGGCGCGCCGTCTGAGGACGTCCGCCTCGAAGACGATGAGCCCGGCCGCCAGCAGGACGCCTGCGCCGATGGCGTCGCCCGCCGAGAAGGACACGAGCACGAGACCGCCGAGGAGCGCCGCTCCGAACTCGAGTGCGTTTCCGAGGAAGAGCATTCGGCCGAGACCTCTCGGCACCCCCCGCACACCACCACAGACGGCCAGGGTGACGAGAAGGGACGCGAGCACCGAACCGGCCAGCACCGCGGCGACGGCGGCGGTGGCTCCCGCCGGCGAGACCAGGGATGCGTCCTGGATGAGCGCCCCGTGCACGGCCACGACCACCACCGCCTCGAGGCCGCCGAGGGAGACGTTGAAGGCTGCGGCGGAGAACGGCTTCCGCTCGACCAGCGCCACGCCGAGCGCGCCGGTCACGCGGGCGAGGACGAAGCCGATCGGAGACAGCAGACCGAGGGCGACGACCATCGGGATGCCGCCGGGTGACACGGCGTGAGGTGTGCCGAACACCCGGAAACGGAAGGCCACGGCCTCGGCGCCGAAGACCATGATCGCACAGGCCCACCAGGGGATCGGGCCACGCGCTCCACCCACTCCGACCAGCGAGGTCCCCACCGCGGCAACGGTTGCGGCGGCGAGAACCGCCGCAATCACACCGATACGCAGGGGGACGCCTGTCGGCGCCGATGGCGATCCGGGAGTGCCCATCATGCGAGCACCTTCAACGTCATGCAGGGAATATCGGCAGATCCCGATGAATCGACCCAGGATCATTTGGTGATGACCCCGACGGACTAGTCCCTACGTCGGAAGGGGGGACCCGCCGTCGTGCTCGTAGCACCAGGCCCAGAACTCCCCAGGCTCCGCAGATCGGATCGCCGGGTGACCGGTCTCGGCCGCGTGGGCCCGGGCGTGGCGGTTCGGCGAGTCGTCGCAGCAGCTGACGCGACCGCACTCGAGGCACTTCCGCAGATGGACCCACCGGCCATCGATCTCGAGACACGTCGCGCAACCGTCCGTCTGGACCTCCTCGGCCGGAACCCCGACGAGATGCTCACAGACCACACGCGCCCCTTTGGATCGCTCGGTCACCCATACCGTCAACCCGGCCCGGCGAGTGGGAGCTCCACGCGGACCGTCGTGCGCCCCGGTTCGGAATCGATCTTGATGTCGCCACCGTGGCGGTGGGCGACGATGCCGTAGGAGATGTCGAGACCAAGACCGGTCCCCTCCCCCGGCGGCTTCGTCGTGAAGAAGGAATCGAACACCCGCGGCAGCACCTCCGGCGGAATCCCCGGTCCGTCGTCCTCGACCTCGACGAACACGGTGTCGCCGTCCACCCCGGTTCGGATGGTGATCCTGCCGGGATCGCGCCCGGCCTCGCGCAGCGCGTCGGCTGCGTTGTCGATGAGGTTCGTCCAGACCTGGTTGAGCTCGCTGCCGTACGCGGGGAAGGGCGGGACCTCTCCGTACTCGCGCTCGATCTCGACGCCCTTGATCTCGTGGGAGAGGAGCGTGATCGTGTCGTCGATCGTCCGGTGAAGGTCGACCTCGTTGAGCGGCGCCTGGTCGAGAAACGCATACGACTTCACGGCTCCCACGATGTCGGAGATGCGGCCGGACGCATCGAGGGCGGTGCCGGCGAGCCCGGCGACGTCGCGCGCTGCCACCCCGGCTCCGATCGCGGCGGACATACCCGGGTCCTGGGCGGATGCCGCGGCGCGGAGGATGTCGTCCAGGGCGGCCGCATCCACATCGACGAGCGAGCCGGCGAGCCGCGACGACCCTCCGACGCCGAGAGCGGCGAGCTCGTCGATGAGATCATCCTCCCGGTCGGCCCGGTCCAGGGAATTCAGCCGCTGCGTCGGCGCCTCGGCGATGCGGGTGACGATCGCCTCCATGGCCTCGATGTCCGCGGCAGTGGAGACGAGCTCGGCACGACGCTCCGCCAGCCGGGCGGCAGCGGCCTCGAACCCGGCCGCCGCTCGCTTCGCGGCCGCCGCCGGGTTGTTGAGCTCGTGAGCGAGGCCGGCCGCGAGCGTGCCGAGTTGGGCGAGCTGCTCCCGCTGGCGCAATCGCGCCTCCGTCTCCCGCCAGCGGGAGACGAGGACGCCGAACAGGGCTCGCACCGCATCGGCGCTCGTCGTGAGCACATCGTCGAATATGTCCTTGGGGACATCGAGCAGGACCGTGTCGCCGCGTGCCCGGGCGGCCGCCATGCGGGGGGCATCCTCGAGGAGGGACATCTCGCCGATCACCTCGCCGGAGCGCCGCACGGCGAGCAGCACCTCGCGGGGTCCCGATCGCTTGAGGATCTCCAGCTCACCCGAGCAGATCACGAAGGCGTGACGACCCGAGTCGCCCTCTTCGAACAGGCGCTCGCCGTGGCCGAGGCGCCGCTCCTCGGTGGCGGCGGCGATCCGTTGGAGGTCCTCTTCGGAGAGCCCGGCGAACAGCGTGACCGGGCGAAGCCGCTCGATGCTCATACGGTCTCGAGGTACTGGTGAACCATCGAGACC
>DATHYU010000177.1:0-3908 GCA_035458965.1 Acidimicrobiia bacterium
ACCCGCCGTCGCGAGGTACGCCGTGGCGAACTCCCGGAAGCTGCGCGGTTCGCCGTCGGTCACGAAGTAGACCTCGCCGGACCGTCCGCGATCGGCGGCAAGGATCATGGCCTCGACGAGGTTGGCGACGTGTGTCGACGACCCGAGGTGCCGTCCATCGTCCACCCATCGGAAGACACCCGACCGCACACGGGCGATGAGACCGGGGAGCCACGCGCCGTCCTCGGGTCCCCACACCAACCGCGGCCGGAGGGTGATCGTCTCGAAACCATCGCCGTTGGCAGCCACGACGAGTTGCTCGGACGCGGCCTTCGTCTCGGCGTAGACGCTCAGGAAGCGTTTGGGGTACGGGTGGCTCTCGTCGGTGCCTTCGAACGACGACCCGTCGAGCAGCGCCGACTCCGACGACACGTGGACGAAGCGGCGGACGCCGGCTTGGCGGGCTGCGGCGAGAACCTGACGAGTTCCCTCCACGTTGGTGCGCCAGACCGCCTCCCGGTCACCCCAGGTGCCAACCCACGCTGCGCAGTGGAACACGATCTCGCAGCCGGCCATGGCTGCGCCGTCGACCGACTCGGCATCTCCCGGAACCGGCAACGCCCCGAGCGATGCGACGCGGACGGCGGCGTCCTCCGTCCGGGCCAGTGCCTTCACCACGTGACCCTCGGCCACCAGGCGGCGGATGAGGTGCCCACCGATGAAGCCCGATCCGCCGGTGACGAAGGTGTTCATCGGCCGAAGGCTCCCAGCACCGGCGGCACGGGTCAAGGCGCCGGAAGTACGCTCCCGCGGGTGATCGACGCCGTTCTTCTCGCTGTCGACGACCCGTCGTCCGCGGAGCGCGTCACGAGCCTCGTCGAAGGTGTCGTGATCGTGAGCCTGCCTCCCGAGTGCCCGCCCGGCGACATCGTCGCGCTCGCCACACAGGTCTGTGGGCGGCGTCCCGAGCGCCCGCTGCTCGCGGCAGACGGGGCCCGGGGCGGCGAGCTGACGACGGCGGCGCTGACCGGCTGGCTCCCGGTCGCGGCCGTCGCGGTGGCCCCGCGGTTCGCGGCCATGCCCTTGCAGGTGCGCGCCCGCTTCCCCCTGGCGCTCGCTCCCATGGATGGTGACGGCCGCGTGCTCGCAGAGCGGCTCGTCGCCGCCGGCCACCCGGTGATCGTGGTGGAGGGCGATGTGGTCGACGCCGTCGAGGCGCTGCTCAGTCGCGGGCTCTGAGCAGGCCGAGCACCACGCCGCTCACCAGCGCCTCCCACGACGCCTCGATGATGTTCGGGTGGACGCCGATGGTGCTCCACGAGCCTCCGTCGTCGGAGTGCTCGATGAGGACGCGGACACGTGCGGCGGTGCCGTCGCCCGAGTCGAGGTCCCGGACCCGGTAGTCGGTGAGGCGGAAGCCGTCGATCTCGGGGTAGGCGGGACCGAGTGCCTTGCGAAGGGCCCGGTCGAGGGCGTTCACCGGTCCGTCGCCCTCGCTCGTGACGATGAAGCGTTCCTCACCGACGAGCACCTTCACGGTCGCCTCGGCGAGGACGTCGCCGTCGGGACGCAGCTCCTGGAACGAGCGGAACGACTCGACGGTGAAGAACGTCGGCTGCTCGCCCATGATCTCGCGCAGCATCAGCTCGAACGATCCGTCGGCGGCCTCGAAGAGATATCCCTTGTGCTCGAGCTCCTTGACCCGGTCGACGACGTCCTGGGCCTGCTCGGGGCTGAGCGTCCAGCCGGCCTCCTTGGCGCGGGTGAGCACGGTGGCGCGACCCATGAGCTCGGAGACGAGCATCTTCGCCGAGTTCCCCACCCGTGACGGGTCCACGTGCTCGTAGGCGTCGGAGCGTCGGGCGATCGCGGAGGTGTGCAGCCCGGCCTTGTGGGAGAAGGCCGCCGATCCGACGTAGGGGTGGTGCGGGTCGATCGCGGTGTTCGTGATCTCGGCGACGTGGTGGGCGATGGGAGCGAGGCGGGCGAGCTGCTCCTCGGTCACGACGTCGTGGCCCATCTTCAGGACGAGGTTCGGGATGACGGTGCACAGGTCGGCGTTGCCCGTCCGCTCGCCGTACCCGTTGACGCAGCCCTGCACCTGGTGGACGCCGGCTTCGACGGCGGCGAGGCTGTTCGCCACGGCGCAGCCGCCGTCGTTGTGGAAGTGCACGCCGATGCCGGCCTCGGGGATGGCCGCCATGACCTCCTCGACGATCCGCCGCGACTCGTCGGGAAGCGTCCCGCCGTTCGTGTCGCACAGGATGACGCGCTCGGCGCCGGCTTCGTGGGCGGCGCGCGCCACCCGGAGGGCGAACTCGGGGTTGGCCTTGTAGCCGTCGAAGAAGTGCTCTGCGTCGAACATGGCCCTCCGGCCCTGGGACCGGATGTAGGTGATGCTGTCGCCGACCATGCGGACCGCCTCGTCGAGGTCGGTGCGCAGCGCCTCGGTGACGTGGTAGTCCCACGACTTGCCGACGATGCAGATGACGGCCGTCTCGGCCGCGAGGAGGACGGCGATCTGGTCGTCGGTGGCGGGGTCCGCACCGACGCGGCACGTCGACCCGAAGGCCGTGAGCACTGCGTTCTCCAACTGCAGTTCCTTCGCGGCGAGCGCGAAGAACTCGTCGTCCTTGGGGTTCGCGCCCGGCCAGCCGCCCTCGATGTAGGCGACGCCGAGGCGGTCGAGTTGGCGAGCGATCTCGAGCTTGTCCCTCGCAGTGGGGGACAGGCCCTCGCGCTGCATGCCGTCGCGCAGCGTCGTGTCGTAGATCTCCAACATGTCTATCTCTTCGGTTCGACTTCGGGTTGTGCCCCCATCGCCCGGCCCGGGGGCCGGGCCACTTCCCCCGGAGGGGGAAGAACAAAAAGGCCCCCGCGATGCGGAGGCAGGTCGGCGCACACGCCCTCGGGGGCGTGGCGCCTACGGAATGATGATGGTGGCCGGCATCAGGCGGCGAGTATAGGCACGGGTTCCCGGTGCGATGACCGTCGGTGTTTGGTTCGGATGGGTCCAGCCGCGTAGTCACTCGAAATGACCCCGCCACCTGGTCAAGAACCACCTGCCGAACTGCCGACACCACAGGGGAGGCCGCCGGTGCGGTTGCCGTGCGCATGACATCCGAGACAAGGGGAATGGACATGCGTAGGTGGATCACGGCCATGCTGACGGCGGCCCTGGTGCTGTGGGGTGCGGTGCCGGCCATGGCGATGCGGGGTGGACCCCCCGAGTACGACGTCGCCTTCTTCCTCGCCGCCGAGTTCGACGAGGTCGAGGTCGACACGGTGCGGAACCTGCACGACGAGGGGCTCGGGTTCGGAGCCATCTTCCGACTGACGATCGTGGCGCTCCTCACCGGGCACTCGCTCGACGACATCGTGGACGCGGCGACCGATGACGATGGCAAGCCGTCCGACGAGCTCGGTGACCTGCTGAGCGGCATCGATCCGGCACTGCTCGACGGGCTCCCCGAGAACCTCGGCCGGATCATCGCCAACGCCCATCGCAAGGCACACGGTCTCGACCCGCTGCCGGCCGAGCCGCCGAAGAAGCCGGCCCCTCCGCCGCCACCGCCACCGACCGAGAAGCCCGACGATCAGAAGGCCGACGACCACGAGGAGTCGAAGGACGACGGAGAGCATGACGAGTCGAAGGACGACGGATACCACGACGACTCGAAGGACGAGTCCAAGGACGACGGCTCCGGCGGCATGACCGGCGAGGAGTTCGAGCAGCGGTACAAGGAGCTCGAGGCACGCAAGGCCGAGGCGTACGAGGTCTACAAGCAGTGCATCAAGGAGTCCGAGACCACCCTGTACGCAGGCAAGGACGCCGTCTACGCCGAGATCGAGCGGCTCACGATCGAGAAGCAGCAGAAGGTCGAGGCCGTCTACGCCCAGCTGAAGGAGGCGACGACCGACGAGGAGTA
>DATHYU010000178.1:0-6722 GCA_035458965.1 Acidimicrobiia bacterium
TCACCCGACGAGGTGGTCGCCGAGCTGACCGACCTCGTCACGACGCTCCCGGTCGACCCGCTGCTGGTGCGGCCGCAGTGGCCGACGATGGACGGGGCCGAGACCGTCGCCACCATCGACACGATCGGGAGGCACGTCGTGCCGGCGATGCGCGAGATCGACCCGAAGACGGATCTCTGAGGATACGGGCGATGTACAAGACCAGCTTCCACGAGATGAAGCAGTTCGAGGACTACGACGAGGTCGAGAAGATCCTCCGGTCCGAGGACTTCGCATCGGCGCTCCACCTGCGGGACTCGGGGCCCCTCCTGCTCGGTTGCGTCCTCACGCTGAACGGCGAGGAGCACCGCGAGCGCCGCCGGCTCGTCGCTCCGCTGTTCGAGCGCGGGGCCCTGGGGCACTACGAGAACACGGTGATGATGGAGGCGCTCGGCGTGGCCCTCGATCGCGCGGCGAGCGAGGCCGGGCCCGACGGCCTGCCCCGAATCGACCTGCTCTGGCTCAGCCGGATGGCGCTGGTTCCCGTCACCGCCGCGATGGTCGGCCTCGACGGCGTGGAGACCGAGGAACGGATCGCCCACCTCGAGGACGTCAGCAGACGCCTTGGCGAGGGGGCGTCGGTCGAGTGGTCGCTGCGTGATCACGGCGAGGTCATGCGCGACGCCATGGCGGCGCGGGAGGAGTTCCTCGAGCACTTCTACGAGCCTTCGATGGCACGCCGTCGCGACCTGGTCGCCGGGTGGCGGGCCGGCGAGATCGCCGAGGAGGATCTCCCGATCGACCTCATCACGGTCGTGCTCAAAGCCCATGGCGACGACCTCGACGAGGAGCTCTGGCGCACCGAGGCCGCCTTCTTCGTGGTCGCGTCCGCGAACACCACGACCCACTCGGTGCCGCACATCTACCAGGAGATCCTCACGTGGATGGGCGAACGCCCCGACGAAGCCCTCCTCCTGACGGAGAACGAGGTCTTCCTCCAGCACGCCGTCGACGAGGCGCTCAGGCTTCACGGCGTGGTCCCGGCGCTCCTGCGGAGGTCGCTGAAGGACCAGGAGACGCTGCACGGCGTCGCCGTCGAAGAGGGCGAGGACCTCGCCTGCATGCTCAACGAGGCCAGCAGCGACCCCAAGGTGTATGGCGCCGACTCCCTGACCTTCGACCCGCACCGCGGCGAGACGATGAGTCGACTCAAGGCCCAGGGCATGGCCTTCGGCGCCGGCGCCCACCGTTGTGCAGGACGCCCGATGGCAGCCGGTCTCCCGCCTGCGGGCTCGGGCGAGATCACCGTGCTCGGCATGGTCCCCCGGCTCGTCAAGGAGCTCCTCCTCCGCGGAGGAGACGTGGACCCGGCGGATCCGCCCGAGCGCCGCACCGACACCGAGGCCGTCCGCTACGCCCGCTATCCGATCGTCTTCACGAACTGGACCGACTGAGAGGAGTCCGCATGGACCTGGAAGCCCGCATCCGCCGCCTCGAGGACATCGAGGCGATCCGCCAGCTCTGCACGGCGTACGGCATCGCCATGGACGAGCGTGACATGGAATCCACCCGGGAGATGTTCACCGAGGACGCCGAGCTGCGCTCGAAGGACGGCGTCTTCGCCGCCAAGGGCCGCCAGGCCATCCTCGACACCTATCAGGGACGCTGGGACGTGCTCGGCCCGACCTACCACTTCGTCCACGGCCAGACGATCGAGATCGACCCCGACGATCCGGATCGCGCCACGGGCAACCTGACGTCGCATGCCGAGGTCGTGAGGAACGACGAGCCGATGATCGTCGCCCTCCAGTACGAGGACGTCTACCGACGCGACGACGGCAAGTGGAAGTTCGCCGAGCGGGAGATGGGCTACTTCTACTACATGCCGCCGGACCGCTACACGGAGGTCATGAGGTCCCCGAACCGCAACCTCGCCTACGGCGACGCGCGGCCTGCGGACTACCCCCAGGCCCTCCGGGAGCAGGGGTGAGCAGCGGCTTCATCGCCGGCGGCGGCGGCGAGGGGATCGCCGACGTCTCCGACCGGTCACTCGCCGAGCTCCAGTCGCTGGAAGGGAGGGTCGCCGTCGTCACCGGGGGCGCCCGCGGCATCGGATTCGCCATCGTGCGCCGTCTCGCCGAGGCCGGAGCGGCGGTGGCCATCGCCGACCGCGACCTCGCCGGCGCGAAGGCGTCGGCGGCCGCCGTGGCCCAGGAGTTCGGCCGGCCGTCGCTCGGCGTGGAGCTCGACGTCACCGACGCAGAGCAGACCGCTCAGGTCGCCGAAGCCGCCGCCGCCACGCTCGGCGGCCTCGACATCTGGGTGAGCAACGCCGGGATCTACCCGGCATCGATGCTCGTCGACCTCACCGAGGAGGAGTGGGACCTCGTCCTCGACGTGAACCTCAAGGGCGTGTTCCTCGGGTCGCAGGCGGCGGCGCGCAAGATGCTGGATCTCGCCACCCCCGGGGTGCTGGTCAACATCGCGTCGATCTCCGGCATCCGATCCAGCCGGGGAGGCCGGGGGCACTACTCCGCCTCGAAGCACGGGGTGATCGGCCTCACGAAGAGCTTCGCCGTCGAGCTCGGTCCGAAGGGCATCAGAAGCGTCGGCGTGGCACCGGGCACGATCTTGACCGAGGGCATCGAGGAGCAGGCGGGCACCGACCCGGCGCGGACAAAGGCGATCTGGGACATGGGCCGTGGCTTTCCGCTCGGCCGGCTCGGTGTCGGCGACGACATCGCCCGCGTCGTGACCTTTCTCGCCTCCGACATGGCGATCTTCATGACCGGCACGACCGTCGTGGTCGACGCCGGCAGCGACGCAGTGATGTGATCGTGGATCCACACATGGACGCCGCCAAGCGCCTGGTCGACGACGGCATCACTGCGATCCGGCGCTCGGTGGCGGGACTGGACGCCGACCGCCTCAACCGCCGGCCCGCCGGCGACGACACGAACTCGATCGCCGTGCTCGCCACCCATGCGATGCACGCGACCAGGCTGTGGCTGGCGATCGCCGTCGGCGCCGAGGTGCCCCAACGGCACCGGGCCTCGGAGTTCGAGACGGTGGCCGAGGACGCCGAGTCGCTGCTGCGAATGATCGACGAGGTCGCCTCCGGCTGCAGGGAGGCGCTCGCGACGCCCGGTCCGATCGAGTGGTCGGCACCCCGGCGAATCACCCGTGACGACGGGAGCGGGTTCGAGGTGACCGCCGCCTTCGCTCTGGTCCATGCCGTCGAGCACCTGTCGGCCCACGCCGCCGACGCGTCCCTGACCCGCCCTCTCTGGGACGACCCGGAAGAGACGTTCGACCCGGGCGATCGCCCCGACGCGGAGGGATGCTGGGGACGTGCGCGCCCGTCTCGCCTGCGCCCTGGCGATCCTGCTGATCGCCACCGCCTCGTGCAGCGACGACGACTCCGGCCCGACCACCTCGGCGACCGTGGCGACGACCGCCTCCCCGACCACGACCACCGCTCCCACGACGACCACGACGACGGCACCGACCGCGACAACGACGACCCTCCCACCGGCCACGACGACCTCGGCGGCTCAGCCGACCACCACCGCCCCGCCGACCACCACGACGACCGCTCCCCCGACGACCACCACCGCTCCCCCGACGACCACGACCACCGCCCTCGTCTACCCCGTCGACGAGGGCGACTTCTTCCCCGAGCCGCTCGCGGGCAGCGACGACGCCCATGGGTCCGGGTGCGTCGTGGATCCGTCCCAGCCGCTCCCCGACGGCATCTGGTTCGGGTCCGCCGAGAGCGTGTTCGGCGGCTCCATCACCTTCGATCTCGGCTGCTTCTTCACCGGCGCGGCAGCGGAGGCCGCCGCAACGGCCGACGGTGCCGAGGCCTTCGACTTCTACATCCGCAACCTGAACCCCGTGACGTACGCCGTGCCGATCGACCCGGCGGCGCGCGTCTGGTACGTCGACGCCGACGTGGTCGTCACCGAGATCCCGCTCCCGTCGTGGCCGACCCCCGCCTCGTTCCTGTCCTGCCCCGGCGACTTCTGCTCGGTGTGGCTGTACGTCAACGGGGGTGCGGCCACCGGGATCGTGGAGCAGTACCTTCCGTAGGCGCACCGGCCGCTCATAGACTCCGCCGGTGCCCGACCCTTCCACGGCCGTCCGCAGGCGATTGCTCGCCACGCTCGTCGCATCGACCGGGCTGAGCCGGACAGCAGTCATTGCGGCGCTCACCGTGGTGACCATCGCCGCCGAGGACATCACCGGATCGAAGGCCCTCGCCGGGATCCCGGCCGCCGCGGCCACCATCGGCCTCGCTCTCGCGACCCGCCCCACGGCTGCACTCATGGTCCGTTTCGGGAGGCGGCCCGGGATCGCGCTCGGCCAGCTCACGACGGCGGTGGGGGCGATGACGGCGATCGCGGCCGTGACGATGGAGACCTATGCCCTCCTCGTCGCGGCGATGGCCGTCTTCGGAGCCGGCACGGCGGCGGATCGGATGTCCCGCTACGCGGCGGCCGACATCGCCGAGCCGTCGCGCAAGGCCTCGGCGATCGCCCTCGTCGTCTGGGCCGGGGTGATCGGCTCGGTCGGCGGACCGCTGCTGCTGGAGCCGACCCGCTGGGCCGCTGCGGCGGTCGGCGCCGAGGAGCTCGCGGGGCCGTTCGCGCTGGCGGTCCTGGCATCGGTTGGCGCGGCGATCGTGATCGCCCTGTTCCTCCGTCCCGATCCTCTCGACGTCGCCGCCGAGATGGCCGCATCAGCGCCGCAGGCCGTGAGCCCAGGCGCCGATCTCCGCCAGCGCCACGTGATCACCGCGATCGTGGCACTCGCCGTGGGCCAGTTCGTGATGGTGGAGATCATGACGATGACCCCCGTCTACATGCGGGAGGCGACCGACACCCTCGGCACCGTCGGGCTCGTCATCGGCGGCCACACCTTCGGGATGTTCGCCCTCTCCCCGTTCACGGGTTGGCTGGCCGACCGATACGGGCGTCTCCCCGTTCTGCTCGCAGGGCAGGCACTGCTCGTCGGTTCGGGGATCCTCGCCGCGACGGCCGGCGAGGACCAGCTGGTGATCCTCCTGCCGGCCCTCTTCCTCCTCGGCGTCGGTTGGAACGCCGGTTTCGTCGCCGGATCGGCGCTGCTCATGACCGGGCTCCACGGCGCCGAGGCCGTTCGGCTCCAGGGCATCGCCGACACGATCACCTGGACGGCAGGGGCCGCTGCGAGCTTCTCCTCGGGGTTCCTGCTCGATGCCGGCGGCTACCCCGCCGTGGGATTGATCGGCGCAACGCTGGCGGTCGTGCCGCTCGTGGTCACCACCCGGCACCGGATGGTCGCCGGCGCCATCTGATCACGACAGGGCCGGGATGACACGGCGGCCCATGAGTTCCATCTGCTCGATGGTCTCGTCCGCCGTCATCGACGGCCACCCGCAGCGCACGATGATCGGATCCACGGGGAACGCCTCGGCCAGGCCGTTCAGCTCGGCGACCACGTCGTCGGCCGAACCGAGCACGGCATGCCCCTCGACCATCCCGGCGAAGTCCGCCACGAGGTCGTCATGGGATCCGTACACGTCGAGGCCCCGACGCGCGTAGGTGCGGTACCGGTCGCCGGCGACGCGGGCGTAGGCGGCCACCGCCTCGTCACGCGAGGCCTCGATGCGAACGTTGCGACGCAGCGGGGTCGTCGTGAACGTCCGGCCGGCCGACTCCCGCTCCTCCCGCATGACCCTGATGCGGTCGGCGATCTCGTCACGGGTCGCCCCCGGAGGGATGAGGAGCCCGTCGCCACGGCGGCCCGCTCGCCGGGCACCCGCCTCGCTGTGGCCCCCGATCCACAGTGGCATGTGTGGCTGCTGCCAGGGACGGATGTGCGGCGTCCCGCCCTCCAGCCGGTAGAACCGGCCTTCGTGGTCCACGCGGTCCTCGGTCCAGAGCCGCTTCATGAGATCGATCGCCTCGTCGAGTCGCGCCCCGCGTCCCGCCGTGGGCAGGCCGAGGAACCCGAACTCCTCGGGCCGGTACCCGGCGCCGAGGCCGACGATCAACCGCCCCTCGGTGACGACGTCGAGTGTCGCGAGCTCCTCGGCGAGGATCACGGGGTGATAGAAGGTGCCGATCACGATGTTCGTGACGAGACGGACCTCGGGATCCACCTCGGCGGCGAGCCGTGCCAGCACCGGGACCGGCTGGAGCCACCGCAGGTCGCCGTAGAGGAAGTGCTGGCCGAGGGCGATGTGGCTGAACCCGTTGCGCTGGGCGGCCTCGGCGTACCGCAGGAGGTCGGAGAACTGCTGGTGGACGGGCACCGACGCCGGCACGTCGCTGAGCATGAGACCGATGCGAGGCATGCGGCATCATCGCAGATCGGATCCGCCGCTCGGCTGCCTCTAGAGCTCCTCGAGGATCCCGGCCGCCCACTCGACGCCGCGGGCGTCGATGGGGTCGACCACGAGCTGGACATGGGCGACGCCGAGATCGGCCAGTGCCTCGAGATGCGCGGCGATCGCCCCGACCGGACCGGAGAGCGCGTGCACGCCGGCGTGCTCGTCGTCGCCGAACACCCGGCCCGTCCCTCCCGGTGCCGCCACATGGACCGCCAGGGTCCGCTCGAGCGTCGCGGGATCGCGGCCGACCCGTTCGCACTGCTCGTCGATCGTCGTGAGAAGCGACGCCGCCCCTTCGACCGAGTTCCCGTACCAGGAGAACCACGCATTCCACGACGCGACATGCGGCAGGGTCGCCTCGAGCACC
>DATHYU010000179.1:0-6269 GCA_035458965.1 Acidimicrobiia bacterium
GGGCGGGCCGCCGAGACGGCGGCGATCAAGGTGCTCTTGCCGACGTTCGGGAAGCCCACGATCGCGGCATCCGCGACCAGCTTCAGCTCGAGCGTGAACCACCGTTCCTGGCCGTACTCGCCCTGCTCGGAGAAGCCGGGAGCGTGGTGGCGGCGGCTGACGAACGCCGCGTTGCCGCGACCGCCACGGCCGCCGGAGACGAGCTTGACGCGCTGGCCGGCGGAGACGAGGTCGGCGATGACCGTGCCGTCCTCGTCCTTGACCACCGTCCCGACCGGGACCGGAAGCCCGAGATCGTCGCCCTGACGCCCGTGCCGGAGGTCGCCCCGGCCGTGAGACCCGTCGGCGGCGCGTCGGTGCGGCCGCCGCTTGTACTCGAGGAGGGTGGCCATCGACGCGTCGGCGGTCACGTAGACGTCGCCGCCGGCTCCCCCATTGCCACCATCGGGCTTGCCCTTCGGCTTGCCGCGGACCTTCTGGAACGCGGTGATGCCGGCCCCGCCGTCACCGGCGCGGACGTGGACCTTCGTCTCGTCGACGAACACGCCCGACCGGGCCCTGGATCAGGCCTGGGTGATGACGCGCACCTCGCGCCGGCCCCGGCGGGAGCCGTAGCTCACGACGCCATCGGCGGTCGCGAAAAGGGTGTCGTCACCACCCCGACCGACGTTCTCGCCCGGGTGGATGCGGGTGCCGCGCTGCCGAACGAGGATGGCGCCCGAGGTCACCTGCTGGCCGTCGAACACCTTCGGCCCGAGCCGCTTCGCCTTCGAATCGCGACCGTTCTTCGTCGAACCGCCGCCCTTGGTCTTCGACATGTCAGGCCTCCTCGTCGGTGCCGGTGGACGTCTCGGCCGCCTGCTCGGCAGCCGGCTTCTCGGCCTTCGCCGCGCTGTCCGCTGCCTTCTTGGCTGCCGATTCCTTCTTGGCGGCCGGCTTCTTCGGCTTCTCGGCGTCGTCCGCCTTCTTCGCCGCCTTCTTGGTGCCCGGAGGGACGATCGACGTGATCTCGATCGTCGTGTACTTCTGCCGATGGCCCTGACGCCGCCGGTAGCCGGTCTTGTTCTTGTACTTGAAGATGTCGACCTTCGGCCCGGCGCTGTCGCCGACGACGCGCGCCACGACCTTGGCGTTCGCGAGGTCGGCCCGCTTCGAGAAGACGGTGCCGGAGTCGTCGACGAGGAGCAGCGGGGTGAAGGTCACCTCGTCGTCGGCGCGCAGCTTCTCGACATCGATGACATCGCCCTCGGCGACCTTCGCCTGCTTGCCGCCGGAGCGGATGATCGCGTACATGGTCACGGGTCCTTCAGAAAGGGGGGAACAGCGATTCATGATAGCGAAGGTCGCGCAGGAGGAGAGCTCGGACATCAGAGTTCGGATGTCCCGATCTCGCGCCGGCAAACGGCCCGTTCTCAGTCGTCGGACTCGGGGGCCGGCATGCGGGCCCCCGACGTCGCCGCCTCCTCGTACAGGACGACGCCGCGGCCGCCGCACTCGGGGCAGACGTGCGAGAAGGACTCCAGGAGGCCCTCCGACACGTTCTTGCGGGTCATCTCCACGAGGCCGAGGTGCGAGACCTCGAAGACCTGGGTCCTCGTCTTGTCGCGCGCCAGCGATTCCCGCAGCTTGTGGATCACCGCATCGCGGTTCTTGGAGACCTCCATGTCGATGAAGTCGATGACGATGATCCCGCCGATGTCGCGCAGCCGGAGCTGGCGGGCGATCTCGTCGGCCGCTTCGAGGTTGTTCTGGAGAACGGTGTCCTCGAGAGACGAGTGGCCGACGAACTTGCCCGTGTTGACGTCCACGACCGTGAGGGCTTCGGTGCGGTCGATGACGATGTGGCCACCCGAGGGGAGCCACACCTTCCGGTCGAGCGCCTTGCGCAACTGATCCTCGACGTGGAACCGCTCGAACAGCGGCAGTTCGTCCTCGTAGGGCTGAACCCTGGACAGCAGCTCCGGATCGGTTTCCTCGAGGTACTCGGTGACCTGGCGGTTGATCTCGGGGTCGTCGATGAGGAGCCTGCGAAAGTCGCGGGTGAAGTGCTCGCGGATGACCCGCAGGACGAGCGGCGGCTCCTGGTAGATGAGGCGAGGCGTCCCGCCTGCCGGGATCTCCTCCTGGATGCGCTCGAGCTGCGCCCGCAGCCGGTCGATGTCGGCGGCGAGCTCCTCCTGGCTGGCCCCCTCCGCGGCGGTCCGAACGATGACGCCGTGCCCCGAGGGCCGCACGTCGGCGATGATCCGCCGGAGCCGCTCCCGCTCCTCGTCCGGCAGGCGGCGGCTGATGCCCCGCATGTCCGACTCGGGAGCGAGGACCAGGTACCGGCCGGCGAGGCTGATCTGATTGGTGAGCCGGGCGCCCTTGTGGCCCATGGCGTCCTTCACGACCTGGACGACGATCTCGTCGCCCACGGCGAGCGCCTCCTCGATGCGGGCCTTGCGGCGTCCGTTCTTCGCGTCCGTCTGGACATCGCTGGCGTAGAGCACTCCGTTCTTCGATTCACCGAAGTCGACGAACGCCGCCTCCATGCCGGGGAGCACGTTGCGGACACGTCCGAGATAGACGTTCCCGGCGAGCGACCGCCGGTCGGACCGGGCCACGTAGTGCTCGACGAGGAGCGCACCTTCGAGGACCACGATCTGGGTCTGGTGCGGTGTGCGGCGAACGAGCATCTGCTTGCGTTCCGTCTCCGGCGGCGGGACGAACACCGGCTCCGGACGTCGCGACCGGGTGTCGGGCCGCTGCGTGGTCGCCGTACGGCCGCGAGCGCCTCGCGCCTTGCGGCCCGAGCGCTGCTTCGTCTCCGAGCCGCCGCCGTTGGACGGTGCCTTCGGCTTCGGTTCGACGATCTCTCGGACTCGCCGAACCTCGACGGTGCTACCGCCGACGTTCTTGGTGGTGCGCTCCTCGGTCACTTGATCGCCGACGCCGCGGCGCACCACCCGCGCTCGGCTCTTGCGGAACAAACCCATGGAAAGACTCCTCGAACGACCCATCGGCGGGCCGGAGAACGGATACGTCGGGCGATCGGAGCATCGTCGCGCTCGCAGCGGGCGAAGCCGGCCCGCCGGCGGTCGAGACGATGTGCGTCAGCACGAAGAGGCTCCGATCGATAGAACCGGCGAGACGGACCGACGAATCGGGCGCTCGCCAGGGCGAGCGTACCACGGCCCTCCAACCGACCGGCACATCCGGAGATGAGCCTTCGAGAGATCAGTCGGCGATCTCGAGCCGTTCTTGATGAGATTCGGCCGGGTCGTAGCAGGCACGACAACGCGCCTCGTACGCGTCCTCGGAACCGAGGACGACCAGGTCGTCCCCTCCGACGAGCCGCTGGGTGTACATCCCCGGCCCGCCACAGCGGTGACAGACGGCCAGGCTCTTCGTCACGTACTCGGCCCGCGTCATCAGCGTCGGGATGGGCTCGAAGGGCCGCCGCATGAAGTCCAGATCGAGGCCGGCGACGATCACCCGCTTGCCGGCCGCCGCCAGCATCTCCACGACGTCGACGAGCCCCACGTCGAAGAACTGTGCCTCGTCGATGCCCACGATGACCGTGCGGTCCTCGACGGAGGTGAGGAGCTCGTGACTGTCGGCGACGGGCTTGGCGGCCACGGAGAGGCTCGAATGGGACACGACCTCGTGGGTGGCGTACCGGTCGTCGATCGCCGGCTTGAAGGTCTGCGTCGGGATGCGGGCGATCTGGTACCGGGTGATCCGTCGGATGAGCTCTTCGCTCTTTCCCGAGAACATCGGCCCGCAGATGACCTCGACCCAGCCCCGTTCACCCCGTCGGTCCATGGGGCCGCAGGCTAACGCCTGCACAGCAGACGGCAGAACCACGCCGGCCGTTTCGCCGTGAGCTGTGACCTGATCCGGGTGCGGCCCGGTTCAGGTCATCAGGCGCACGTCCGCGGGGACCACCGTCTTTCTCAGCCAGATCGAGTGGACGATGCCGAGGGAAAGGCCCATCGACAGGTAGAACGACCCGCCGTAGGACATGAATGGCAGCGGCAGCCCGGTGACCGGCAGGAGTCCGAGGTTCATCCCCACGTTCACGAAGACGTGGAACATGAGCATGGCGGCGATGCCGGCCGGCACCAGCTGGGAGAAGCGCTCCTGGGCGGTGCCCGCCGTCTGCAGGCAGCGCCAGACGATGACGGCGAACAGCCCGAGCACGATCGCAGAGCCGACGAAGCCGAGCTGCTCGCCGACGGCCGTGAAGATGAAATCGGTTCGCTGAGCGGGGACGAACGCCAGGTTCGTCTGCGTCCCCTCGAAGAGGCCCGTGCCGAAGAGACCCCCGTTGCCGATGGCGACCTGGCTCTGGACCTGGTTGTAGTTGAGAGTCAGGGTCTGCTCACCGGCGTTCAGGAACCCCGTCAGGCGGGCGAGCTGATACTCCTTGAGGATGTCGAGGGAGAAGGCGGTGACGATGGCGACGACGCCGCCGACCGCCAGCAGGATGATCTGGCGCACGGTGGTCCCGGCCGTGAACAGCATGACGACGCTGACGAACCCGAAGACGAGTGCCGTCCCGAGATCCGGCTGGAGGAACACGAGGGCGCCAGGGACCCCGACCAGGATGAGGGCACGGGCGATGCGCACCCAGCGCATCCGCCCCTCCTCGACCGGGATGAGCAGCAGCGCCAGCGCGAGGACGACGGCCGGCTTGGCGAGCTCGGACGGCTGGAGGTCGAGGAACCCGATGGGGATCCAGCGTTGCGCTCCGCCGCGGACCGCCCCGACGGGGCTCAGCACCGCGAACAGCAGGAGGACGGCGGCGACGTAGGCGAGCGGCGTGAGCGTCTTCCAGGTCCGGGGCGGGATGATCGACGCCACCACGAAGACGACCAGGCCGAGGACCGCGAAAATCGCCTGCTTCGTCATGTCCGTGGTGCGATCGAGCCCGGCCGAGGCGAGTCGAGGCGAGGTGACCGAGTAGATCATGAGGAGCCCGACCGCCGTCAGCGCCATCATCGCGAAGATGAGCAGGAAGTCCGGCCGGCTCCCGGTGCGGCGCTCGTCGAGACGGACGGCGGTGACGGTCATCGCTCGGAGTCCGTACCCTCGGTGATCGGCGAGAGCTTCTCACCCATGAGGAACTGCATGATGCGACGCGCCGTCGGCGCGGCGACCTGGCCGCCCGATCCCCCCTGATCGACGACCACGACGATCGCGTACTTCGGGTCGTCGAGGGGGGCGATCCCTGCGAACCAGGCGTGGTACGCCTCGCGCTCCTTCATCGCGAAGAGCGGCTCACCGTCACCGTCGAGGAGCTGGTTGCCGTCCTCGTCGAGGATCGGAATGGGATTGCCGTCCTCGTCGAGCTCCCGGACCGGCTGGCCGGTCTCGTCGAGAACGGGGAAGAACTGGCCGGTCTGGCCCGTCCCCGTCTTGCCGCCGACGCGCCCGAGCGACTCGCCGAAGCCCACGAACGCCTCCCTCGCCGTGCCGACGGTGATGACGCCGTTGAGGTCGTCGAGCAGGCTCTCGACGGTCCCCGGTTCGATGTCGACCTGGTTGGCGACGCTGGGGATGTTCACGAAGATCGTGTTGTTCTCGCCGTCACGGATGGAGTCGACGACCCGGGGCCGCCACAACGTCCCGCCGTTGGCGAGCGCCGCATACGCATTGGCCACCTGGAGCGGTGTCACCGTGAGCGAGCCCTGCCCGATCACCATGTTCATCACGTCACCCCCGGACCACCCGCCCTCGGGCCGAACGAGCCCTGTGTTGTTGTTCTGGTGGAACACGAACCACTCGCGGTCGGGGACCACGCCCGACTGCTCGAACGGCAGGTCGATCCCGGTTCGCTCCCCGAAGCCGAGCTCCCGGGCCCACTGCTGGAGCAGGTCCTCGGAGAACTGACCACCCCGGCCGTCCCAGATCTCGAGAGCGACTCCCCAGAAGTACTGGTTCGAAGATCGGTGCAGGGCCGAATGGATGTCGACCACGCCGTGCCCGCCCTGGGGGCAGATGAGCCCCTCGGGCGTCTGCACGAGCGACTGGCTCCGGCAGATCCAGTCCTTCAGCGGCGGCGTCTCGGGGAACACCAGCACACCGTCGGCGAAGAAATCGGTCGGGTCGTTGGGGTCGAGGAGTCCCTTGTAGCGCGCCCACACCTGCTCGCGAACGGCCTCCGGCTTCGTCGCGTAGACGGTCTCGATCCGTGGGTAGATGCCCTGTTCGATGGCCAGCGTGTAAGGAACCACCTTGAATGCCGAGGCCGGCGGATAGAGCCCCTGGATCGCGAAGTTGTT
>DATHYU010000180.1:0-7410 GCA_035458965.1 Acidimicrobiia bacterium
GGAACATAGTACGGAGGAACTCGGTCAAGGCGACCGGTCCGTCGGGCGCCGGGACGAAGATCGTCCGCCTGGCGGGCTCGATCACGGCCCGGCGACGCGTGAGCCGCTGCAGCCGGACCTCCTGGGACGGGGCCAGCGACACCGGGGCCAGCTTGACCTCGTTGCGGAGCCGGACGACCTCGGTGATGCCGACCCGCATCGCCTCGACGCGCAGCCGGGCGATGTCGATGAGGCTCTGGGCCTTTTCGGGGAGCGGACCGTACCGATCCTCCCACTCGGTGACCACGTCGTCGACCGCCCCCTCCGTGCTCGCCGCCGCGAGCCGCCGGTACGCCTCGAGCCGGGCCGCCGAATCGGCGACGTAGTCGTCGGGGAGGTGGGCGTCGACGGGCAGCTCGATACGCACCTCGGCGGGCTTGTCCTCCGGCGCCTCGCCACTCTCCAACTGCGCAACGGCCTCGGCGACCAGCTCGATGTAGAGGTCGAAGCCGACGGCGGCGATGTGCCCCGACTGGACGTTGCCGAGGATCGACCCGGCGCCACGGATCTCGAGGTCCCGCATGGCGAGCTGGAACCCCGATCCCAGGTCGCCGAACTCACCGATCGCCTCGAGCCGCCGGTAGGCGTCCTCGGTGAGGGTCTGATCCGGCGGATGGAAGAGATAGGCGTACGCCCGCTGCGTCGACCGGCCCACCCGTCCGCGAAGCTGATACAGCTGGGCCAGACCGAGCAGATCGGCGCGCTCCACGATGAGCGTGTTCACCGACGGGAGGTCCAGCCCGGACTCGATGATCGTCGTGGCGACGAGCACGTCGTACTCGCCGTTCCAGAAGTCGAGCATGATCTGCTCGAGCTGGCCCTCGCTCATCCGGCCGTGCGCCACGGCGTAGCGCGCCTCGGGGACGATCTCTCGGAGCTGGGCCACGGCACGGTCGATCGACTGGATCCGGTTGTGGACGTAGAAGACCTGGCCCTCCCGCAGCATCTCGCGTCGGATCGCCGCCGACACGGTCCGGCGCTCGTAGGGACCGACGAAGGTGAGGATCGGATGCCGGTCCTCGGGAGGCGTGGCGATGCGGCTCACCGGCCGGATGCCGGTGAGGGCCATCTCGAGCGTGCGGGGGATCGGGGTGGCGGTGAGGGTGAGGACGTCGACGTTGGTCCGCAGCGCCTTGATGCGGTCCTTCGCCTGGACGCCGAACCGCTGCTCCTCGTCGACCACGAGCACACCCAGGTCCTTGAAGCGGACGTCCTCCGAGAGCAGGCGGTGGGTGCCGATGACGACATCGACCGAGCCGTCCTCGAGCCCTCGCACGACTTCGCGCTGCTGCTTGACGGTGAGGAACCGGCTGAGGGCCTCGACCCGCATCGGATACGGGGCGAATCGCTCGGAGAACGTCTGATGGTGCTGCTGCGCCAGCAGGGTGGTCGGGACGAGGACCGCCGCCTGCCTTCCGTCCTGGACCGCCTTGAAGGTGGCCCGGACGGCAACCTCTGTCTTGCCGAACCCGACGTCGCCGAAGACGAGCCGGTCCATCGGCTCGTCTCGCTCCATGTCGCGCTTGACGTCGATGATCGCCGTCAACTGGTCGGGGGTCTCCTCGAAGGGGAAGGCCGCCTCCATCTCCCGCTGCCACGGCGTGTCGACCGCATACGCGTGCCCCGAGACCTTGGCCCGGCTGCGGTGGAGGGCGACCACCTCCTCGGCGACGGCGGCCACCTCCTTGCGAACCCGCGATCGGGTCTTGTCCCAGTCCGCCCCGCCCATCCGGGAGAGCCGGGGTGCCTCGCCGCCGGTGTACTTGCGGACGGCGGCGAGCTGGTCGGTCGGGACGTACAGCTTGTCCTGCCCGGCGTAGGCGACGAGCAGGTAGTCGCGCTCGACGCCGGCGAGGGTGCGCGACACGAGCCCCTCGAACCGGCCGATGCCGTGGCGGTGGTGCACCACGAAGTCGCCCGGCTCCAGATCCCCGTAGCCGGACCCGGCCTGGGCGCGGCGCGGCGCCGCGCGGCGGTGCGCCCGACGGCGGCCGGCGATCTCCTGCTCGCCGAGCACGGCCACACCGAGACCCCGGCTCACGAAGCCGTGATGGATGCCCGCGGGGATCACGATCGATCCCGGCCGTGCGGCGTCCTCGACGAGGTCGAGCACCACGCCGGATTCGGCGAGCACCGAGGCGACGCGGCGCGCCGCCGGCTCCCCGTCCATGGCGACGACGACCCGGACGCCTGCGTCGAGCAGCCGCCGGATCCCCACCGCCACCGACTCGGGATCGCCGGGGGCGGCGTCGAGAGCGGCGATCGTCAGCGCCTCCTCGCCGGGTCGGGCGGCCTGCGGGGGCGCCTCCAGGGTTCGCCCGGAAGGCTCGACAAGGGGCAGGTAGAGCGCCGGGTGCTCGCCTGCCTCGGGCGCGCCCGCTCCCCAGGTCGGGGCGAGCGCGGCGGCCAGCTCGGCCTCCTCCTTCACGAGGTCGCGGGACCGATCGCCGGCCCGTGCCGGATCGAAGAGCACGACCGCAGCGCTCTCGGGAACGGTGTCGAGGGCCGACACGGGCGGAGCGAGCCACGGGAGCCATGACTCCATGCCCGCGAACGAGATGCCGTCGACGAGCCGATCCCAGGTCGAGGCCGCCCACGCCTCCGACGTGAGGAGCTCCGCCGCCCGCTCTCGGACCTCCGCATCCGGGACGAGCTCGCGAGCCGGGAACGCCACCATGGCGTCCACCGGGTCGATCGACCGCTGGGTGCCGACGGAGAAGACCCGGATCTCGTCGATCTCGTCTCCCCAGAAGTCGAGGCGAACCGGCTCATGGGCCTGGGCGGGGAAGACGTCGACGATGCCGCCTCGCACGGCGATCTCCCCGCGCGTCTCCACCCGATCGGTGCGGTGATATCCGGAGGCGACGAGATCCCGCACGAGATCGTCGAGCGGGTACTCCTGGCCCCGGCCGGCCCGCACCGGCTCCGGCGACGACGGGCTCAGCCGCTGCGTGGCGGCGCGAACGGAGGCGACGACGATCGTCCCCGGCTCGGCGAGGCCGAGTGCGTGGCGGGCCTGGGCCCGCGCCGCCATCGTCGTGACCGCCGGGGACACGTGCTCGAAGGGGAGGGTCTCCCAGGCCGGCAGATGGAACACGGCGCCGGAGAAGAGCGACACGTCGTCGACGAGGTCCTCCGCCTCCCGTTCTCCCGGGACCACCGCGAGCACGGGACCTTCGGCGGCCGCCGCCATGCCGGCCAGGAAGAAGGCGCGCAGCGCCGGGGGGATCACGAGGCGGCCAGGGGTCTCCGGGCGCGCGTCGGTCCCCCACCGGTCGACGAGGGGGCCGAGCGGCACGGGCATGCGAACATCGAGGGTACCGGTGCCTGGACCACCTCGTGCCGGGGCGGTCTCCATCACTGCCCCTGGCGAGCACACCGTGTCGCCCGGCGGGAATCGCCCCCGAGGTGACCGCGACCATCGGGGGCACACCTACGCTGGCCCGAGCATGGCCGCTCCCCGCTTCTGGACGCGATTCGCGGTGCTCCTCGTGGGGCTCTGGCTGTTCGGCATGGGCCTCGCGTTCATGGTCGAGAGCAACCTCGGGCTGGGGCCGTGGATGGTGCTGAACGAGGGCCTGTCGGATCTCACGGGAGTCTCGATCGGGCGGATGGGCATCCTCGTCGGCCTCGTGGTCCTGCTGCTGTGGATCCCCCTCGGCGAGCGCTTCGGGATCGGCACCGTCCTCAACGTCGGGCTCGTGGGCATCTCGATCGACGTGACGCTCGCCCTCGTCCCCGACATCGATCTGCTCGGCTTCCGCTGGGTCCTGGTCGCAGGCGGCGTGGTGGTCGTCGGCTTCGCGACGGGGCTGTACGTGGGGGCCGGTCTCGGGCCGGGGCCCCGCGACGGCCTCATGACCGGGATCGCCCGGCGTGGCATCCCGATCTCACGGGCGCGCACCGGCATCGAGGTCACGGTCCTCGTCGCCGGGTTCCTCCTCGGCGGCACCGTCGGCGCCGGGACGATCCTCTTCGCGCTCGGCATCGGGCCGCTCGTGGGGTTCTTCCTCCCCCGGCTCGCCGTCGACCCGGTCGTGGCGGCCGCTGCCCGGAAGCCCGCCGTCGTCGAGCGACCCGCCTAGACCAGGCCCTCGGTGCGGTACCAGGCAACGGTCTCGCCCACCCACTCGCGCAACGGCGTGTAGGAGAGGCCGAGCTCCCGGGTGATCTTCGAGCCGTCGTAGGCGGGGCCATGGAGCATGATCCGCACGATCTCCCGGCACACCGGAGCCTGGCGCCGGACCATGCGGAACGCGCCGCCGACGATCGTGGCGGCGGCCATCACCGGCCGGCCCGGCAGGAACCGGACGCCGTGGTCCTCGCCGGTCACCTCTCCGAGGAGGGCCAGCGCCTCCCGCAGGGTCAGCGTGGCGCCGCTCACGATGTACCGCTCGCCGGGGACGCCGTGGTCGGCGGCGAGGACGTGCGCCTCCGCCGTGTCCCCGATCGACACGAGGCTCAACCTCGTGTCCACGGCGTAGCGGAGCTTCCCGCGCAGGAACGCGAGCAGGATCTTCGCAGTGCCGCCGGTGCGGCCCGGGCCCTGGACCGACGACGGGTTCACCACGACGACCTCGAGGCCGAGGCGCTCCCCCTCGGCGAGCGCGACCCGTTCGCCGAGGTACTTGGAGCGCTCGTAGTGGGTCATGAACGTCCCGCGGTGCTCGGTCGCCTCGGTGGCCACGGTGCCCGTCGGCTCACCGATGGCGGCCGCCGAGGAGGTGACCACCACCCGGCGGGCGCCGACGCGGCCCGCGGCCTCGACGACCGCCCGGGTTCCGTCGACGTTGGCCCGATAGAGCGGCCGGGTGTCGGCGAGGCAGTTCTCGTTGAGGCCGCCGACGTGCACGACGACGTCACACCCTTCGATCCCCGCCGTCAGGGCCTCGCCGTCGTGCAGGTCCCCGCGCGCCGGTTCCGCCCCGTGCGCGGCCACGGCCTCCGCCGCCCGATCGCTGCGGGCGAGGGCACGGACCGACCTCCCCTCGGCGACGAACCTGCGGAGCACCGCGCCGCCCACGAACCCGCTGCCCCCCGTCAGGAAGACGTCAGGCATCGGCGCGGTCGGACCGGAGCACCCTGGCGAACCGGGTGAAGTACTCGACGCCGCTCAGCAGGGTGACGACGACTGCCGCCAGCATGGCCCATTCATCGGGATGCAGGCCCCCGTAGGTGCTCGGCGTCCGGAGCAGTGCCAGGAAGATCGCCAGGTACTGGAAGTTCGCCTTCAGCTTTCCCCAAAAGGATGGGGGGACGGTGACCCCATCCATCGCGGCGATGCCCCGGAGACCCGAGATGGCGATCTCCCGGCCGACGATCACGAAGGCCGCCCACGACCACGCCCGTCCGACCTCCACGAGGGCGAACAGGGCCCCGGTGACGAGCAACTTGTCTGCGATCGTGTCGAGGAAGGCGCCGAGCGTGGTGGAGATCTGCCATCGCCGGGCGAGATACCCGTCCAGGAAGTCGGTGAACGAGGCCGCCGCCATGATCGCCGCCGCATACCCGTACGAGTGCTCGAGATCATTGTCCAGGAGGACGAGCGCGATGATCAGCGGCACCGCCAGGATGCGGGCATAGGCGAGACGGTCGGGAATCGAGATCTGGTCCCTCCTCAGTCGACCCAGTCGAACGTGCGCTCCACGGCCTTCTTCCAACCGGCATACAACGACATCCGGCGGGCGTCGTCCATCGCCGGGAGCCACCGATGATCCTCCGCCCAGAGCGCCGACAGTTGTTCGAGGTCGTCGAAGAAGCCCGTGGCGAGCCCGGCCGCGTAGGCGGCACCGAGGGCGGTGGTCTCGGCGATGGTCGGCCGGACGACCGGCACGTCGAGGATGTCGGACTGGAACTGCATGAGGAGATCGTTGCCGACCATCCCGCCGTCCACGAACAGCGTGTCGAGGTCGACCCCCGAGTCGGCCTCCATCGCCTCGAGGACATCTCGCGTCTGGAAGGCGGTCGCTTCGAGCACCGCACGGGCCAGGTGGCCGGCTTCGGCGTACCGGGTCAGCCCGGCCACCACCCCGCGGGCATCCGATCGCCAGTAGGGCGCGAAGAGGCCGCTGAAGGCCGGCACGAAGTAGACGCCGCCGTTGTCGTCGACCGATCCCGCCAGGGTCTCGACGTCGGGGGCCGACTCGATCACCCGAAGGTTGTCGCGCAGCCACTGCACACCGGCGCCGGCGATCGCCACCGAACCCTCGAGGGCGTACACGGCGTCCTCGCCGTCACGCTGGTAGGCCACCGTGGTGAGGAGGCCGTGATGGCTCGGCACCGGCTCGGTCCCGGTGTTGAGCAGCATGAAGCAGCCCGTGCCGTATGTGTTCTTGGCAGTCCCGGGCTCGAAGCAGGTCTGCCCGAACATGGCCGCCTGCTGGTCGCCGAGGCAGCCTGCGATCGGCACTCCCGCCAGCGGTCCGCGGCCTTCCCCGTACACCGCCACCGACGGGCGGATCTCGGGCAGCATCGCCGGTGGGACGCCGATCGCAGCGGCGATCTCGGGGTCCCAATCCAGGGTGTCGAGGCGCATGAGCAGCGTCCGCGACGCATTCGTGACATCGGTGATGTGGTCGCCGGTGAGGTTCCACAGCAACCACGAGTCGATCGTGCCGAAGGCGATCTCACCGGCCTCGGCCCGCTCCCGCAATCCGTCGATCTCGTCGAGGAGCCACCGCGCCTTCGGCCCGGCGAAATAGGTCGCCAGCGGCAGGCCGGTGGCATCGCGGAACCGGTCCGCTCCGACGTCGCCGCCCAGCTGCTTGCAGAGGACGTCCGTACGCGTGTCCTGCCACACGATCGCGTTCGCGACCGGCTTCCCCGTCGTCCGGTCCCACAGCACCGTCGTCTCTCGCTGGTTCGTGATCCCGACCGCCGCGAGATCGTCGGCGGCGATGCCGGCGGCGGCGAGCGCGCCTTCGATGACGGACGCCGTCCGATCCCAGATCTCGGTCGCGTCGTGCTCCACCCACCCGGGCTTCGGATAGATCTGACGGTGCTCCTGCTGGTCCATCGCCACGAACCGCCCGTCACGATCGACGATGACGAACCGGCTGCTCGTGGTTCCCTGATCGATGGCGCCGACGTAGTCCTTCACGTCTGCTCCTTGGATCGCCACCGTCGCATCGTAGGACGGCGCGGCGTCGCGATCAGCGCGGCCCGCGGGCGTCGCGAAGCCGCGCCGATGCGTCACCGGCGGCCTGACGGGCCGCCTCGCCGCCTTCGACGGCGAAGGATCGGATGACATCGGCCGCCTCGACCACCATCAGGTCGACGTCCGGCCGTTCCTTCTTGGAGAATCTCCGGAGGACGAAATCGGCCGGATCCTGCGTGCCGGGCGGCCGGCCGACACCGAGCTTGAGGCGCCAG
>DATHYU010000181.1:0-4225 GCA_035458965.1 Acidimicrobiia bacterium
CTCGAGGAGCAGCCCGCCGGTCGATTCGATGGTGATGGCGGTCACGATGCCGATCGGATCCGCGCGTCGAAGGCGGTGTCGGACAGCACCGGCCCATCCGGACCGGAGACGCGGAGCAGCGCGATCGGCCCGTCGGGATGCCCGGAGAGGAGGTGGCGCGCCGCAAACGCCGGCGGGTCGACCGATCCGGCGTCGACCACCCTCTCGACACGGGCCGTCCACGCGCCGGCCACGCGACCCTCGGCCCACCGCCGGTAGGCGGGCTTGAGCGGTCCCGGATCGGCACCCCCGTCCTCGAGCTCGAGCTCCTCCCCGGCCTCGACGCCGAGGGCATCGGGGAGGGTCACCACCTCGCCGGTGACGAGGGCGCGCAGCAGGGCGCGGGGCACCTGGAGAGCCCTCACAGCAGCGTCAGGAACCACACCGCCGAAGCTCCCAGGATCACGAGCAGGGTGATGAGCGCAGCGATGAGCAGGTAGCGGGTTTGCACGATGCGCCAGCGTATCGAACCGGGGCAGCCATCTCATGAGGTCGGGGAAGTTGCAGGACCCCTCGCGCTAGCCTTCGACCCGATCGCGTCTGGAGGTTCCGTGTTCGACGTCGCCATCATCGGCGGAGGCCCCGGCGGGTACGCCGCGGCGCTCTACGCCCACAACTTCGGCCTCGAGGTCGCGCTCGTGGAGAAGGAGGACCTCGGCGGGACGTGCCTGCACCGGGGCTGCATCCCGGCGAAGTCCTGGCTGCAGACGGCCGAGGTGTTCTCCGAGGTCGGGCACGCCGCAGACTTCGGCGTCGTCGTGTCCGCCCCTTCCCTCGACTGGCCGGCCGCCCGAGACCGCAAGCAGCGGATCGTCGACCAGCTGGTCAAGGGGCTCACGGGCCTCATGAAGCGTCGCAAGGTCGAGATCGTCGCGGGGACCGGTCGCCTCGCCGCCCCGGGCGTCGTGGATGTCGATCTCGCCGAAGGAGGCTCGCGCCGGATCGAGGCGCGTGCCGTGATCGTGGCGACCGGATCGGTGCCGCGGACGATCCCCGGCTACGACATCGACGGTTCGCGCGTGGTGACGTCCGACCACGCCCTCGACTGGCCTGGGCAGCCGCGCAGGGTCGCGGTCGTCGGAGCGGGTGCGATCGGCGCCGAGTTCGCGTCCCTGCTCGCCGATGTCGGATCGGAGGTCCACCTCTTCGAGATCGCCGATCAGGTCCTCCCCGGCATGGATCCGGCGGGAGCCAAGGTTCTCGAGCGGGCGCTCAAGAAGAAGGGGGTCTCGGTTCGGACCGGTGTGGCCGTCGGGCCGGCTCAGCACACGTCGACGGGTGTGATCGTTCCCTTCGGTGAGGACACCGTCGAGGTCGACGTGGTGCTCGTCGCCGTCGGACGGGCCCCGGTCACCGCCGGCGTGGGCCTCGAGGAGGTTGGTGTCGCGGTCGAGCGCGGCTACGTCACCGTCGATCTCGCCACCATGCAGACGTCGGTCCCCGGGGTCTACGCGGTGGGCGACATCGTCGCCGGAACGCCCCAGCTGGCCCACGCCGGGTTCGCCGAGGGCATGTCGGCGATCACCCACATCGCGACCGGAGCGGCCGCCCCGGTCGACTTTCGGGCGATCCCGCTCGTGGTCTACACGAGCCCGGAGGTCGCCGCCGTGGGACTCACCGAGGCGCAGGCGCTCGAAGCCGGGTACGAGGTCGAGGTGCATGACCACTCGTTCGCCGGGGTCGGTCGGGCGATGATCCAGGGCAAATCCCAGGGACTGGTCAAGATCGTCGCCGAGCGGGGCGGTCCGATCCTCGGAGCGACCGTCGCCGGCCCCTCCGCCGGCGAGCTGATCCACGAGCTCATGTACAGCGTGGGCTGGGAGGCCCTGCCCTCCGAAGCGGCTGCCTTCGTGCACGCCCACCCGACCCTCTCGGAGGCCGTCGGCGAGACCCTGCTCACCGCCGCCGGGCGGAGCCTCCATTGACCCCGATGCAGCGCCGGGAGGCGTCGTGACGGAGAAGGAGCCGCGTCGCGGGGGGCTCGGGAGGAGTCTCGACGATCTCCTGACGCCGGCCGAGTCCCGGTCGTCGCACGTCGACGAGTTCGACCGCCCGGTCGACGACTGGGTGCCGTCGGAGGAGAGGCTGCTCCACTTCTACGAGGTGATGCTCACCGGCCGGCTCCTCGAGACGGAGCTGCACTCGCTCGCCCGCGATGGGGGGCTTCCCGGCCCGTTCCACCCCGGTGTCGGTCAGGAGGCGGCGATGGTGGGCTTCGCCGGCTCCCTCGATCCGGGGGATGTCTTCGGGGGAACGCACCGTGATCTGACCGCGCAGCTCGCTCGCGGGGTCACGCTCGAGGAGACGCTGCTGAACGTCTTCGGCAAGGCGGCCGGCCCGACGCGGGGACGCGATGGGGGCAGCCACTTCGGTGTGCTCGACAAGGGCACGCTGATGGTCGTGGCGGCCCTGCCCGATGCCTATCCGGTGGCCGTCGGCTGCGCCCTCGCCTTCGTCCAGAAGGGCGAGCCGCGTGTCGCCATGGCGAACTGCGGGGAGGGAGCGACGGCGACCGGGACCTGGCACGAGGCGGTGAACACGGCGGCCGTTCTCGGGCTCCCCGTCGTGTTCACGGTTCAGAACAACCAGTACGCGTTCTCCACGCCCAACGCCGGCCAGTTCGTCGGCGGGTATGTCGCCCACCGGGCCGACGGGTACGGCATCCCCGGCGTGGTCGTCGACGGCAACGACGTGCTCGAGGTCGCTTCGGTCACGCGAGAGGCGGTCGAGCGGGCCCGCGGGGGCGGCGGTCCCACGCTCATCGAGGCCGTCACCTTCCGGCGTCTCGGTCACGCCGCCGACGATGATGCGGGGTACATGGACGCCGAGGAGCGCGAGCGCTGGGAGCACGACGATCCGATTCCGCGTTTCGAGGAGTACCTGGGCACGCGCGGACTGCTGGACGAGCAGCGCCGGCGTCACCTCACCGAACGTATCGAGACCCGGATCCGTCGGACGATCGAATGGGCCCGGGCCCAGGCCGATCCGCCACCGAGCCAGGTCACGACCGATCTCTTCGCGCTGCGGGTCGTCTCCGAGCTGCCGGTGCCGGAGGCCGGCGGGGAGCCGGTGACCATGGTCGAGGCGATTCGCTCCGGCCTCTCGGCCGAGATGGAGCGGGACGAGCGGGTGTTCGCGATCGGCCAGGACGTCGGAGCGTACGGCGGGGCCTTCGGTGTCACCGAGGGGCTGCTCGAGGCCTTCGGCGCAACGCGAGTGGTCGACACCCCGATCGCCGAGTCGACGATCGTGGGTGCCGCGGTGGGTGCCGCCCTGCAGGGCATGCGGCCCGTGGCGGAGATCCAGTCCATGGACTTCGTGTACGCAGGGCTCGACCAGCTGGTCAGCGAGGCGGCGAAGTACCACTGGAAGGCCGGCCGCCCGGTTCCGCTCGTCGTGCGCGGCCCCGTCGGGGCCGGTGTGCGGGCCGGTCCGCATCGCTCCGCCAGCCCCGAGGCGCTGCTCGCCCACCATCCCGGATTGAAGGTCGTCGTCCCTTCGACACCGGCGGCGGCGAAGGGCCTGCTCATCGGCGCGATCCGCGATCCGAACCCGGTGATCTTCCTCGAGCACCAGAAGCTCTATCGGAGCGTCCGCGAGCCCGTTCCCGGGGGCGACTACGAGCTTCCGCTGGGACGCGCCCGGGTCGTTCGCGAAGGCGACGACGTCACCATCGTCACGTGGGGGGCGATGGTGCACACCTGCCTCGCCGCCGCCGACCGGATCGCCGAGGAGGGTGCGTCGGCGGAGGTCGTCGATCTGCAGACCGTGAGCCCGATCGACTGGGACACGGTGTTCGGCTCCATCGAGAAGACCAAGCGGCTCGTGGTCGTCCAGGAGGACGTGCCCTTTGCCAGCATCGCGTCCGAGGTCGCCGCGGTGGCGGCCGAGGAGCTGTTCTGGGACCTCGAGGCCCCGATCCGGCGGGTCACCCCACCGCACACCCATGTTCCCTTTGCGAGCGTCCTCGAGGATGCCTTCGTCCCCGGCGTCGAAGGCGTGGTCGAGGTCGTCCGTGAGCTCGCCACGTCGTCAACACACTCCTAGGAGGAGAACACATGTCGATCACCGTCAGCATGCCGCAGTTGGGCGAGACGGTCACGGAGGGCACGATCCTTCTGTGGGCCAAGTCGGTGGGTGATTCGATCGCCGAGGATGAGGTGTTGTTGGAGATCTCGACGGACAA
>DATHYU010000182.1:0-2210 GCA_035458965.1 Acidimicrobiia bacterium
CGACCGGGCCGGCTCTGCGACTGGTGCTCCTTCCAGGATCTCTGCCCTGCCTTCGCGGAGGACCAGGCACCCGCGCTCTCGGCCGCCTCCTGATCCCCCCACCATTCCTGTCGGTGCGTGGCGATAGCGTGAGGGTGTGAGCACCGAGACGAGGATCGATCCCGCCGAGTGGCCTGCGGTCGTCGCCGACACCGAGGGTCCCCAGCTCATCGTGGCCGGTCCCGGAGCCGGCAAGACCGAGTTCCTCGTGCGTCGCGCCGCCCACCTCGTCGACGCGTCCGGTCTCAGACCGGACGAGATCCTCGTCCTCTCCTTCTCACGGCGCACGGTCGCCGACCTCCGCCGACGGCTCGGACGCGCTCTTGCGCGCTCGGTGGCCGGGATCCCGGCATCGACGTTCCATTCCCTGGCGATGCGGCTCGTGGAGGCCCACGCTCCCGATGTGCTCGGGTGGACCCACCTCCCCACCCTCCTCACCGGACCCGAGCAGGTCGCCCTCGTCGCCGATCTTCTCGCCGACGAGGAGCCGGCCGCCTGGCCGCTCGCCTTCCGGGGCCTCCTCGGCTCGCCCGCCTTCGCCACCGAGGTCACCGATTTCGTCCTGCGGTGTCGCGAGCACCTCATCGATCCCGACGAGCTCGCCCGCCGTTCCCGCGATCGCGACGACTGGGACGGGCTGGCGGCCTTTCTCGACCGGTACGGGGACGCCCTCCGCGACCGGGGCCGCATCGACTACGGGTCGCTCCAGGCCGCTGCCGTCGACGTGCTCGCCGACGCTGGCGTCGCCACCGCGGTCGCCGACCGGTTCCGCTACGTGCTGGTCGACGAGTACCAGGACACCACGGTCGCCCAGGCGGCCCTGTTGAAGGCACTCACCGCCCGCGATCGGCACCTCACGGTGGCGGGTGACCCCTACCAGTCGATCTACAGCTTCCGGGGCGCGGCGGTCGACAACATCGCCCGGTTCCCCGACGAGTTCCGCACGATCGACGGCGCCCCCGCGCGCCGCATCGTCCTCACGACGAGCTTCCGCGTCCCGGCCGAGATCCTCGACGCCGCCGTGCGGGTCACCGCCGGTGGCCGCCTCCCCGGGGCCGCCGGACCGGTGGTGCCGGCCCGGGGATCCGGATCGGTCGAGGTGCGTCGCTTCGACCAGCAGACCCACGAGGCCGAATGGATCGCAGCACAGGTCGAACGGTGGCACCGCCTCGACGGCATCCCCTACGCGGCGATGGCCGTGCTCGTGCGATCCACCCGGCGGCTCCTCCCGGAGCTCTCGCGTGCCCTCGGCCGGCGCGGGATCCCCCACGAGGAGCCCGACCGCCGGCTCGTGGACCACCCCGCTGCCCGGATCGTCTTCGACCTCGTCCGGGCCGCCGAGGGTCGGCATCCCGCCGACCGGCTCCGGGCGTTCCGCCGGCTCCTGCTCGGTCCGCTCGGGACGATGCCCCTGGGGGCATGGCGCGATCTGGAGCGCCGGGTCGCCGCCGACGGCGATTGGGACGCCGCCCTCCGGGAGGCCGGCCACGTCGAGATCGCCGAGCTCGTGACCGACGCCGCATGGGCGACCGACCTTCCTGCCGCCGAGGGGTTCTGGCACGCGTGGTCCTCTATACCGGCATTCGTACCCGTCGCCGAGGCCGACCGATCACTTCGAAGCGCCTGGGCATCCCTCGGACAGGTTCTCGGACGACTACGCGAACGGGATGCCTCCACCTCGCTCGCGCGGTTCCTCGCGTGGTCGGAGGCCGAGGACTTCGAGGCCACCCCCCTGCTCGAGTTCTCCGGCGCCGATGCCGACCGGCTCACGCTCACGACCCTCCATCAGGCGAAGGGACGCGCCTTCGACATCGTGGTGATCGCCGACGCCGTCGAGGGGGTGTTCCCCGATCTCCGCCGCCGCGAGACCCTCCTCCAGGTCCGCCATCTCGCCACCCACCATCCGAAGGATGCCGCCTCCTGGGCCGCGTTCCGACTCCAGGAGGAGATGCGCCTCGCCTACACGGCCATGACGCGTGCCGCCCGACGCGTCGTGTGGACCACGACCGCGGGGGGCGACGAGACGGGCGCCGGCGCTCCGAGTCGCTTCATCGGGATGATCTTCGGACAGGTGCCCGAGATCGGACCGGACTCGGATCGAGAGCCGGTGACACCCGTGGAGGCCGAGGCATGGCTGCAGCGCATCGCCCGCGATCCCCTCGAGCCGGCGG
>DATHYU010000183.1:0-4528 GCA_035458965.1 Acidimicrobiia bacterium
CTCGCCCGACGACCGCTCAGCCGTTTCGGTGGCATCGTCGGCCGGATCGTCCCCGCACCCGACCCGGCGGCGCGCGTAGGCTCGAAGCCGCCGGCTGGTGCGGATCGGGGGAGAGGTGGTGCCGACGGAAGGGCCGAGCGCTCGCGGGTACGAGCTGGGCGCCGAGCTCGGCTCCGGCCAGTTCGGCGTCGTCTACCGCGCCCGGCAGCCGTCGGTGTCCCGTGATGTCGCCGTCAAGGTGATCAAGCCCGAGTGGGCGAGCAACGCCGAGTTCTCGCGCCGGTTCGAGCGGGAGGCGGAGCTCGTCGCCTCCCTGGAACACCCCTACGTCGTCCCCCTCTACGACTTCTGGAGGGAGCCCACCGCCGCCTACCTGGTGATGCGGTTCCTGCGTGGGGGGAGTCTCGCCGATTCGATCGGGTCCGGGCCATGGAGTGTCTCCCGGACCACGCAGCTGGTCGACCAGCTGGGGGCCGCTCTCGACGCGGCACATCGCCGGGGCGTCGTCCATCGCGACCTCAAGCCTGCCAACGTCCTGCTCGACGAGGACGGAAACGCCTATCTCGCCGACTTCGGGATCGCCAAGGATCTGATCTCCGGAGAGAACCTCACCATCGGTGGCGGCGCACCGGGATCGCCGGCGTACATGGCTCCCGAGCAGATCGAGGGGTCGCCCGTGTCGGCGAGAACCGACATCTACGCCTTCGGGCTGTTGTTGTTCGAGACGCTGACCGGCGGCCACCCGTTCCCCGGCTCCACGCTCACCTCGATCATCGCCAAGCAGTTGCGTGATCCCGTCCCACCGGTCGACGATCCCGGGATTCCGGCCGGCGTCGACGCCGTGATCGCCAGGGCGACGGCCAAGGATCCCGACGACCGGTACCCGGACGTCCTCGGGCTCGTGGCCGACTGGCACGCCGCCATGGATCCGGCCCGTCCCGTCCTGGCGACCGACACGGGGCGCCTTCCGGTCCAGACGACCACGTTCGTGGGTCGCCGCGAGGAACTCGAACGCGGCACGGCGCTTCTCGCCGAGTCGAGGCTCCTCACGCTGACGGGACCGCCGGGGACGGGGAAGACGCGCCTGTCGATCGCACTCGCCGCCGGGTCGATTCCGGAGATCGTCGATTCCGCGTATTTCGTGCCGCTCGCCGAGGTCGACGACCCGGACCTCGTCGTCGATGCGATTGCGCGGACGCTGGGTCTCGTGGAGGGCGGAACCGAGGAGAAGCTCGCCGCAATCGAGAACTCCATCGGGGACCGGCGCACGCTCCTGGTGCTCGACAACTTCGAACATCTCCTCGACGCAGCGCCGGTCGTCGGCCACCTCGTCGGGGCGCTCCCGGAGTCGAGGATCATGGTGACGAGCCGAGCGCCGCTCGCGCTCGCCGCCGAGCAGGTGTTCCCGATCCCCCCGATGTCGGTGCCCCAGCCCTCCGCCGACGTGGACCTCGAGATCCTGCGTGAGTCCGACGCCGTGTCACTGTTCGTCGCTCGCGCTCGCGCCGTCGATCCCGCGTTCCGCCTGGACGCCGACACCGCAGCGGACGTGGTCGCGATCGCGACGCTGCTCGATGGTCTGCCGCTGGCGATCGAGCTCGCCGCCGCGCGGGTCCGGTTGCTCCCGCCGTCGGAGATCGTGGCGCGGCTCGAGCACCGGCTCTCGATCCTCACGTCGGCCCCCCGGGATGCCGCGGCCCGCCATCGCACACTCCGTGACGCCATCGCGTGGAGCTACGACCTCCTCACGCCCACCGAGCAGGCGGTGTTCCGCCGGTTGGGAGTCTTTCGAGGGTTCGCGATCGACGCCGTGGGCCCGGTCGCCGACGCCTCCGAGGGCCAGGCGTGGGACGCCGTGGACGGTCTCCTGTCGAAGAGCCTTCTCCACCGGGTACCCGGGTCGGAGGCTGCGAGATTCACGTTGCTCGAGTCCCTGCGCGAGTTCGCCCACGAGGAACTCGAGCGGACCGGCGAGTGGATGGCGACGGCCGAACGCCACGCCCGGTACTTCCTCGATCTGATGCAGGCCGGACACGAGGAGTTCACCCGAGATCCCGACGGCGGCACCGCCCGTCGGCTGCGCACCGAGGTGGAGAACCTGCTCACCGGTGTCCGCAACGCAGGGCTCCTCCCATCGCCCGACGTCGGCCTCGACCTTGCCAACTCGAGCTGGAGGCTCTGGCACTCCACCGACCGCCTGACCGAAGGGAGGGCGGCGCTGGAGGGTGTCCTCGGCGTCGCCGGAGCGGCTGCGGAGTCTCGCGCCGGAGGTCTCGTGGCGCTGGCCGGCATCGCCTATTGGCAGGCCGACTACGAAACGGCGCTGCGCGCCTACGACGAGGCCCTGGAGGTCTACCGGGCCGTCGGAAACCGCCTCGAGGAGGCGGAGGTGCTCTACGGCATCGGCATGACCGCCGTCTTCGCCGGCGACCTCGAGCGAAGTGAGCGGTCGGCGCAGGAGGCGAGGGCCATCTTCGTCGACCTCGGATCGGACGAGGGGCTGGGCAAGATCGCGCTCGCGCAGGGCCTGGTCGCCTGGCAACGCGGGGATCTGGCGGTCGCGAGGGACTACTACGGCGAGAGTGCAGCCGCAGCGCGTCGGATCGGCGACGTCAATCAGGAGGTGACCCAGACCCTTGGGGTCGGGGTGCTCACCGTCATGCTCGGTGAGCGTGAAGCCGGATTGCGTCACATGCTCGCGGTGATCGGCCAGGCGCACGACCAGCACAACGATCGCGTCGTCATCTGGGGTCTCGACTTCGTCTCGGCATTGATCGCCCCGAACGACCCGGTGAACGCCGTCGGTCTGGGGGCCGCGGTCGATCGACTCCGGCACGAAGGCGGAGGGGGACCCGGCGTGTCGGCGGCCGGCCTGGAGGATGCCCGAACGATCGCCTCGGATCTCCTGAGCCCCGAGCAGATCGACGGCGCCTGGCAGAAGGGGCGCGAGCTCGACCTCGACGGAGCGATGCGGCTGGCGGCCGATCTCGTCGCGGCGGAGACGGACGGCTAGGCCGAACGTCCCTCCCCGCGCCGACGTCGTTGTGATTCGCTGAGGAGAGCGAAAGGAGCCGGATGCTCGGGCTCTGGGTGCTCGGCGGTGTGCTGGGCCTGCTCCTCGCCCTGGCGGCGAGCCGGCGGGCCGTCCACCACGCGTCCACGCTGGCCTTCGGCAGCCGGCTGCCCCCGTTCGTCATCGGTGTCACGCTCATGGCGATCGGCACCGATCTGCCGGAGATGGCGAACTCGATCGCTGCGTCGGTGAGCGGCCACGGCGACCTCAACGTGAGCGACTCGATGGGGTCTGCGGCGACCCAGATCACCCTCATCCTCGGGCTCGTGCCGTTCGCCGTCGGAGCCGTGGTCGTCGGGCGGCTCCGGGTGCGCATCATCGGCGGGCTCACCGTCCTCGCGCTCGCGATGGGGACGCTCATGGTCGCCGACGGCGACCTCTCCCGGCTCGACGGGCTCGTCCTCGTCGGCACCTGGGCGGTGATGTCGCTCCTCGTATGGCGGTTCGCGCCCCCGGCCTCGGAGCCTGCGCTTCCGGTGCCGGCCCACCACAAGACCCGCCATGCGCTCCTCGCCCTCGGAGCGCTGGCCCTGGTCGGTGGCGGCGCGCTCGTGGCCGTCGAGTCCGTCGTTCGCGTCGCCGAGCGAATCGATGTCCCGCTCTACGTCGTCGGGTTCCTCGGCGCGTCGCTCGGGACCTCGCTGCCCGAACTGATCGTCGATCTCACGGCGCTTCGCGCCGGTCAGCGCGATCTGGCCGTCGGCGGGATCTTCGGGGCCACGCTCGTCGACGCCACGCTGTCCATCGGCATCGGCCCCACGGTTGCGCCCACACCCGTCGACGCCGAACTCGCCGTTCGCGGCGGGCTCATCGCGCTCGGCGCCGTTCTGCTCGTCACGGTGGTGCTCGGCGTCCGGCGGCGGCACTCGCGGCCGACCGGCGCGCTGCTGCTCGCCTCCTACGGGGCGGTGTACGTGGTTCTCCTGTCGGCTGCGTAGGCCCTCCGGTGCCGGGATCGGCGACCCCGTACCATCGGGGCCATGTCCGGCCCCTTCCGTTTCGGATCAGCTCTCAGCGTCGCCGAGGACACGGCGACGGCGCTCGACGAGGTGGTCACGCTCGCCACGGCGCCGCTCGATCGCTCCCCCGATCTCGTGCTGGCGTTCGCCACCCGGCATCACGCCGGCGAGGGGACGATGATCGCCGAACGCCTGGCGGCGCTGGTGGGGGAGTCGGGCACCTCGGTGGCCGTGGTGGCCGACGGTGTCATCGGCGGCCCTCGGGAGGTCGACTCGGGCCCGGGCCTGTCGCTGTGGGCTGCGCTCCTGCCCGGCGTCGACGTCGTCTCGGCGCATCTCGAGGCGGTGCGCACGCCCCAGGGTGTCGCGGTCGGCGGTTGGGCGCAGCCCGGCGAGCCGCTCGGCGCCATCCTGCTGGCCGATCCGTTCACGTTCCCGGCGGGAGGGTTCGCCTCGAGTCTCGGCGAACGCGAGCTCCCGGTCGTCGGCGGCCTGG
>DATHYU010000184.1:0-6679 GCA_035458965.1 Acidimicrobiia bacterium
CTCTGCGCCGAACCGGAGGTCTACCGGGCCCGCTACGCCGAACGGGACAAGGACCCGTCCGTCCTCGATGCCGTGCCGTGGTGGCTCGTCGACGCCGGAGCGGCACTCATGGGCACGCTCCTCGCCGCCGCCGACGAAGGCCTCGGCGCCGGGTTCCTCGGCGGCCATGCCCTCACCGGAGTGACGGGGATCCTCGGGGTCCCCCACGGCGTGGACGTCGTCGGCATCGTGACGCTCGGGCCCCCAGCCGACGATCGGCGATCCTCCTCTCTCGACCGGGCCCCCCGCACCGGCAGGGTGCACCGCGACCACTGGTGACCGGGGTTCAAGAACGCCGGCGGTGACGCCGAAGGAACCGCAGGTCCCTGAACAACGAGCGTCACCGTGCACGATCGCACACGGCGGCGGCCGCGCAAGCGCGGGCGCCTTCCCGTCATGATCACCGTGGCGGCGATGATCCTGGGCACGACGTCCGTCGTGCTCGCGGTCGCGCCGTTCGAGAACCATCAGCAGGTGGTCGTTTCGACGCGCTCTCCGTTCGTGGATCTGTACGACTACACCGCCGGCACGCCATTCACCTGGACCACGTCGCCCGACTTCACGGCAGGCACCCTCACGTCCGTGGACACGGCAGCGATCCCGGGGAGCGTCGTGCTGGCCGAGGGCGGCACGCAGTCGGGGTGGTGGAGCACCCAGTGGGACCGCCGACGCTGCGACACCGTCGACAACACGGCCGGTCCGGCGCTCTCCGAGTTCGTGGTGGAGGTGACGCTCGACACCGCCTCGGAGATCGCCGCCGGCTCGATGGACGCGAACGGCACCAGCCTTCGCGCCATCGCCGCCGACGGGGCGACGGAGCTCCCGCTCTGGCTGAAGGGACCCCTCAACAGCCCGAACACGCAGATATGGGTCCAGGTGGACTCCGTGGCCGCCGGAGGCACGACGTCGTACTGCCTCTACTGGACCGGGTCGAACAAGCCCTCGAGGTCGGACGAGGCCGCCGTGGTGACCACGTCGACGCCCCAACCCCGATTCGTGGTCTTGGGCTCCGCCTACGCGAGTGGCGCCGACGTGGAGATCACGCCGATCCTGGCGACGACGGACGTCACCAACGGCTCGACGGCGCTCTCGGGCCTCCGGCTGGGCAAGACAGGGACGCTGCCCGCCGCGGGCAACGCCCAGGGAACCCTGATCTCGTCGACGTCGCCGATCGCGGCGCGCGGCGCAGGGTCGGCACCGCCTCCGGCGCCGCTGAGCTTCGCGGGGACCACGTTCGCGGTCCCGACGGAGCGGGGCGTCCAGACCTTCGTGGCGTACGCGCCCGGGGCGGCGGCGACGATGACGATCGCCGAGGGCGGCACCGTCATCGGGGGACCCGTCGCCGTCCCGGCGGGAGGAGTGGCGACGGTGACCGCCGACGCCTTCACGACAGGCGCAATCGTGACATCCGATGCGCCCATCGTGCTCCTCCACGAGACGGCGGCGGGGACGGACGCGTACCCGGTGCCTCCGGCATCGGCGGGACCCTGGGTCGGGGTCCGTTCCCAGAGCGCTCGGGTCGGATTCGCATCGGCCGCAACAGGGACCATCGCGCGGTCGGACGGGTCGTCGACACCGATTGCGGGAGGTGCAGGCGACGTCTTCGTCGACACCGGCGGGGCGCCGACGGGCGGAGGCGCCGGCGACGGTGTCATGGTGACGACGGACGGCGCCGTCGCCGTCATCCAACAGGGCGACGGCACGGGCACCACGTCATTCCTGTCGGTGGATCGACTCGACGTCACCCACGCGATCCCGACGGACGCCTCGTATGTGACCATCGTCTGCCCGACACCCGGCACGACGATGACGGTCGACCCGCCCAAGGGGAAGTCGACCACGGCGAGTTGCTCGGGAACCGGTCCCGGGTTCGGGAAGCTCGCGTCGCCGACCGCCGCGGGAACCGTGGTGACGACGTCGACGCCGGCGTGGCTCATCTACGAGGACGCGGCGACCGGGATCGAGACCAACCTGTACGGGACCGACGTGGCCCGCCAGGGAGGATCTCCGCTCCCCGGGGTGTCTCCGGGCCCGCCGGAGGGCCAGGGCAGCGGCTACACGGCGTCGGGGTCGTGGGAGTCCGAGACCATCGACACGGCCGTCGGGGGCGTGTACGGGACCCTGCGATGGGCCGGGACGACGCCCGCCGGGACCTCGATCACCTTCCAGGTCGCCACGACCGCGAACGGAAACCCGAACTCGTTCGTGGGGCCCGACGGGACCGGGGCGACCGTGTTCTCGTCGTTCGAGGACGCGCTGGCGTTCCAGCACGACGGCGATCGATACTTCAGGATCCGGGCCACGCTGTCGACAACGGACACCTCCGTGACACCGACCCTCGACGCCGTGACCCTGACCGCCGACCTCCCGCCCTTGGACCGGGTCGCCGAAACCGTCGACCGCGTCACGGTCGTGGGCTCGACCGGCGCCGCCGAGCGCCGATTCGCCATCCGGGTCCGCTCCGACGTGCCCGGCGTCGAAGGGAGCACTGCCACGGTGACTGCAGGGACCGTCTCGAACCTGGGCCTGCTCCAGATCGGGGTCGTCGGCACGACGCCGCCCGACACCGGTGCAATCGTCGTCGCGGGCGGCACGCTGGGCCAGTCGAGCGGGCCACCGGTCGCATTCGATGCGACGAGCCCGCACTCGATCGTCATCGATCAGCTGGTCACCGGCACGGGGACCGCCGAGATCGAGATCCTCTGGCGGCTCGACGTGCACGCCAGAGGTTCGGTGTTCATCGATCGCTCGTTCGTCCTCGAGGTGACGTCGTGATGCACCACCTGGATTCCGCCGTCCGACCGGCGATCGCAGCCACCCTCGTGGCGATCGCCCTTCGGATCTCCGGGGTGGTCACGATGTCCAACCTCGATGCGATCCCGTTCGAGACCTCCTGGCACTTCGGGTTCCTGCCCAACTTCGGGCTCGTGGCACCGCCCCACGTCGCCGCCGACATCGCCACGAAGGCCACCCTGATCATGCTGGCGGGGACGATCCTGCGTCTGCTCCCCAACGCGCTGAAGCGGAGCACGGGTCCCGTCGTCATCGGCAAGGCCGTCGGTGTCCTCGTCGCCATCGAGACCCTGGGCCTGTCGGCCTATCTCCACACACGCCAGCCGCCGGTCCTCGCCGGCGACCTCGTGTCGATCGCAGTCGCGCTGTCCGCAGCCGGCGTCGTGATCGGCGCGGTGGCGCTCAGGCGCGCGGAGTGGCCGGTGCCGATCCATCGCATGGTCCGGACGGTGGTCTCACCACCCCGTGCGGCGACCGTCGAGAAGGCGGCCGGGGACATCCCCGCCGCGGACCTCGGCCCCCAGCCCGAGCCCACCGTCGAGACCGAGGCGACCCGCGTCCCTGCCGCGCGATCGGAGCCCGCCGAGGCGGCCCCCGAGCACGCAGCGGAACTCGTCGCCGAGATGCAGCGCCTGTGGCCGAGCGAGGAACCCGAGCTGATCGGCGAGGACGAGCCCGTCATCACGGCGGCCACCGAGGCGCACGTCGCAGCGCACGTCGCAGTCGGTGACCGCGACCCCGTCATGCAGGTCGAAGGCCCCGCTCATCGCCCCGGCGCCCCGGAGGCCGGGGAGCCCACCGGCGACGCCTCGTGCGACGCAACCGACCCGATCACGATCGAACCGGTGGCGAACGACGAGCCCCTGCCCGTCGGGCCGGAGCCACCCGTCGATGAGCTCCAGCTGGGCATCCGAGACGAGGACGGGGTCGACGACGACGTCCGCGTCGACCTGAACGGCGCCGATGCCGACCAGCTCGTCGTCCTCCCCGGCCTCGGCCCGAGCCTTGCCGCGATGATCGTCACCTTCCGTCAGCACGCTGGAGCCTTCGAGACGATCGAGGACCTCACGGCTATCGCCGGCATCGGTCCGAAGACCCTCGACCGCCTGCGCGATCGCGTCGCCGTGGCGCGGCACGCGGACTAGTCACAACGGGTGGATGCGGATAGTCCTCAAGCGATCCGATCCACCAACCGAAAACGCCCAATCCCCGGGATTACAACCCGGCACGAACAACGATCGCGACCGGAAGGTAGAACTACGTGCGGAAGATGAAAATCCGCGGCCGACTCGGACTGCCAATCATCGCAGTGCTGCTCATCGCAGCGCCGGCAGCCGCCTCGGTCCTCACACAGACCTTCGGCAAGGGCGACGTCACCGCAGCGGCCGCGTGCTTCACGCGCGCCGAGGGCGCCGACGCCATCGCCTACGCCAACAACGCCCAGGACCCGTACGCTGACGTCGACACGACGAGCACCGTGACGGACGCCACCAGCGGCGTCATCCTCGTCCAGGACACCGTGACGGTGACCGGCTACGAGGGCGCCCGGGTCACGTACACGGACGTCATCCGCTTCGTGAACGGCTGCGACCACCCGATCAACCTGACCCTCAAGGTCGAGAACGATCCGGCCGGTGGCGCAGATCTCTCCGGAACCTGGACGGACAAGGCCGTCAAGCTCTACCTGGCCGAGAGCGCCACGCCGGGCACGGACCTGTCCCTCGCCACCGACTGGAACCAGACGTACATCCACGTCGCCAAGGGCAACACCCCGGGCAGCGTCGCGACCGCCACCAGCGGCACGGTGACGATTCCCGCCGGGTCGCAGCTCCAGGGTGCCTTCGTCATCGAGGTCGACGACGACGGGGCCGCAGGCTTCACGCCCACGACCGGTACCTTCCGCTACACCGCCGAGGCCATCTCCGGCTGACGCAGAATCGACCGACGCCGACGGGGCCGCCGTTCACACGGCGGCCCCGTCGCGTTGCTGCGGCGTGGTGATCGCCCACGACTATCCTCGCCCTCGTCCCCGCCGGAGCGGCCGTGGCAACGCGACGACACCTCTTCACATCCGAGTCCGTCTCGATGGGCCACCCCGACAAGGTCGCCGATCGGATCAGCGACGCCGTGCTCGATCATGTCCTCGGGATCGACGCCCACGCCCGCGTGGCGTGTGAGGTGTTCATCACCGGCCACCTCCTCGTCATCGGCGGCGAGATCCGGGCGCAGGGGCTTCCCGCCGACGTCGACGACGTGATCACCTCCCTGGCCCGCGACACGATCCGCGCGATCGGCTACCGGGGCCCGGGAACCGGGTTCGATCCCGACGGCGCCGAGGTCCGGGTCGTGATCCAGGAGCAGTCCGAGAACATCGCCGCCGGCGTGGACGGCGGCGATGAGCTCGGGGCGGGCGACCAGGGCCTCATGTTCGGGTACGCCACGAACGAGACCGCGGAGCTCATGCCCCTACCGATCCTCCTCTCCCACCGGCTCGTCGCACGCCAGGCGGAGGTTCGCACCACGGGCGAGATCACGGGCCTGCGCCCGGACGCCAAGTCACAGATCACCGTGGCCTGGGAGGGCGACGGGCCGCGGCAGGTCGACTCCGTGCTGCTCTCGACCCAGCACGAGCCAGAGTGGAACGACCACCAGGACGACCTCCGGGAGCTCGTGGTGTCCCAGGTGATCCGCCCCGCCCTCGGGAAGTGGTGGCACGACGGTATCCGGGTGCTCTTCAACCCGACGGGCCGTTTCGAGATGGGCGGCCCCGAGGGCGACACCGGCTTGACGGGCCGCAAGATCATCGTCGACACGTACGGGGGGTGGGCCCGCCACGGCGGAGGCGCCTTCTCGGGCAAGGACCCCTCGAAGGTCGACCGGTCCGCCTCGTACATGGCCCGCTACGTCGCCAAGAACGTCGTCGCCTCCGGTCTCGCCGGGGAGTGTGAAGTCCGCCTCTCCTATGCCATCGGTGTCGCCCGTCCGACGGCGGTCTCGATCGACTGCAACGGCACCAATCGCGTCGACGAGGCGGCGATCCAGAGCACCGTGGAGGAGGTCTTCGACCTGCGGCCGGCAGGCATCATCGCCGGTCTCGACCTGGCACGGCCGATCTACGAGCCCACCAGCTACCACGGCCACTTCGGCCGTCGGCCCGACGAGGCCGGCCCGGGAACGTTCTCGTGGGAGCGCACCGATCGCGTGGAGGACCTGCGCGCCGCTCTGGGAGTGTCGGCGGCGACCCCGTGACGGCGCTCCGCGGGACGGTCGCTCCCGGGTTCGCACCCGTTCGCGACGCGTTCCTCGAGAACTTCGACGTCCGCGGCGAGCTCGGCGCCGCGGTGTGTGTCGTCGTGGACGGTCAGGTGGTCGCCGACCTGTGCGCGGGCGAGGCCCGCCCCGGTGTCCCCTGGGACGCCGACACCCTTGCCGTGGTCTTCTCGACGACGAAGGGCCCGACGGCGCTCACCCTCCAGGCCCTCGCCGACCGCGGTGAGCTCGATGTCGGCCGGCGGATCGCCGAGCTGTGGCCCGGCTTCGGCGCCGAGGGCAAGGATGCGATCACCATCCGCCACGTCCTCACCCACACGTCGGGGGCCATCGACTTCCCGGGATACCAGGTGGCCGTCCACGACGAGGACTGGTGGCTCGATCTCGACCGGATCGCCGCCGACCTCGAACGGTCGGAGCCTGCCTGGGAGCCGGGGACCGCCCACGGCTACCACGGCGTGACCTTCGGGTTGATCCTGGGCGAGGTGGTGCGACGCGCCACCGGATCCACCCTGGGCACGGTCTTCCGAGACCTGATCGCCGGACCCCTCGGCGCCGAGATCTGGATAGGCCTTCC
>DATHYU010000185.1:0-4668 GCA_035458965.1 Acidimicrobiia bacterium
CCAGGCGGCGACGCAGCCGGCGGATGTGCTGGTCGAGACTGCGGGTGTCGCCGAACCAGGAGTAGCCCCAGACCTGGTCGAGAAACTCCTCGCGGGCGATGACGTTGCCGGGGCGCTCCATGAGCAGGCGCAGCACCTCGAACTCTTTCTTGGGGAGGTCGTGCTCGATGCCGGGAAGCCGGAGCTTCAGGGCCCCGAGGTCGAGGATCGCCTCGCCGACCCGCAGCACCTCCGCGTCGGCCGCCGGTGCGGACCGGCGTGTCGCCACGCGGATGCGGGCCACGAGCTCCCGGACGGAATAGGGCTTCGTCAGGTAGTCGTCGGCGCCGAGCTCGAGCGCCGTCACCACGTCGGCCTCCGCGTCCTTCGCGCTGACGACGATGACCGGCACGTCGCTCTCCCGACGGATCGCGCGCAAGACGTCGAGGCCGGAGACCTTCGGGAGCATGAGGTCGAGCAGCACCACGTCGGGCCTCAGGCCGCGGAACCGGTCGATCCCCTCCTTGCCGTCCGCCGCCGACGACACCTCGTATCCCTCGGCCGACAGCGACACCTCGAGCGCATCGACGAACGACGGCTCGTCCTCGACGACGAGGACCCTGGTCACCGCGGGGCCCAGCGGGGAAGACGGACGGTGAAGACGGATCCCTCCCCGAGCCGCGACGCCACGTCGACGGCACCGCCGTGGTTCATCGCCACGTGGCGGACGATCGAAAGACCGAGGCCGGTCCCACCCGTCGCCCGCGACCGGGCACGGTCCACCCGGTAGAACCGCTCGAAGATCCGGTCGAGATGCGCCTCGGGGATCCCGATGCCCTCGTCGGCGACGGTCACGACGACCGAGTCCGCCGCGACGGAGACCGCGACCGTCACCTTCGGGGCCGCCGTGCCGTCCTCGGAGTCCGAGTACTGCACGGCGTTGTCAACGAGGTTCGCGAAGAGGGATCTGAGCTGGCGCTGATCGCCGGCGACGGTCGCACCGGGAGGGACGGCCTCGACCACGAGATCGACGCCCGCGTCGGCGGCGCGGTCGCTCATCTGGTTCACCACCTCGCCGACGACCTGGCCGAGGTCGACCGGCTGGAACGCCGAGCCCAGCGCCTCGGCCTGCGAGAGGTCGAGGATGTCGTCGAGGAGCTTCGCGAGCCGCTCCGACTCGACTGAGAGACGGCCGGCGAGGCGCTCGGCGACGGCGGGATCGTCTATGTGGTTGGAGAGCGTCTCCGCGAGGACCGCGAGGGCGCCGAGCGGCGTCTTCAGCTCGTGGGACACGTTTGCGATGAAGTCGCGACGCATCGCCTCCACCCGGCGCTCCTCCGTGACGTCGCGGATGTAGGCGACGGCGCCAAGGCTCTCGACCCCGAGATCGAGCGGCATGGCGATGAGCCGCAGGACCCGCCTTCGCGGCGTGAACAGCTCGAGCTCGCGCTCGACGGGCGTCCGGGCGACGATGGCCTCGTCGATCGACTCTCGGATGCGGACCTCGGCCACGGCCTCGCCGTACTTGGCCCCGATGAAGCTCTCCGCCGCGTCGTTCGAGAAGGTGACGGAGCCGTCGTCCCCGGTGATGAGGATCCCGAGATCGGCGGCCTGCAGCGCCCCTGCGAGCTGGGCGCGCTCGCGCTGCGCGCCGGCCAGCGACCGCTCGAGGTCGCCGAGCACACGGTCGAGCCGCTCCTCGCGGCGCGATCGGCGCCCGGCGCGGCCCGGTGCGCCGATCCGCTCGAGGGCGAGCTCCACGGACGCCGCCAGGCGCCGATGACGGAAGACGGCGACGAGGAGCGCGACGAGCGCCACGGCGGCGACGGCAACGGCGACGATGGTGATCATGCCGTCCGGCAGGGTAGGCATCGGCGGGCCACTGCCGCGAGCGGCTGGTCGGCGACTCCCGGGTCGAGGAGGCACGAGCCCGAGAGTTCACACCGGCGTCACACGACGAACGCCCCACCGTCACGGTCTCTCCATACGGTGTGCATCGGACACGAATGCACAGCCGTCCCACACCACCGATCAGGAGGAACGGCCCGATGACGACGAAGGCATGGCGACTCCCGGCCGCGCTGGCGGTGCTGGCGCTCATGACGGCGGCATGCGGCAGCGGAGACGGTGGGCCGACGACGACGGCAGCCCCCACGACGACCGCGGGCGGCGGCGGCACGACCGCCGAAGGGCGCTTCGGTCTCCCTGCGATCGACCCGCTCGACGTGCCCGAGGGCGACATCGGCATCGCCGGGTCGTCGACGGTGTTCCCGCTGTCGGTGGCCGTCGTCACCCGCTGGATCGACGAGGGCGGCCCCCGGTACTCGATCGAGTCGATCGGTTCCGGAGGAGGCCTCGAGCGGTTCTGCGTCGACGGATCGTCGGACATCGCCAACGCGAGCCGGGCCATCAAGGACAGCGAGGTCGAGGCCTGCCGGTCGATCGGCCGCGAGCCGGTCGAGATCCGCGTGGGGACGGACGCCCTGTCGCTCGTCGTCGGCCCCGGCAACACCTTCGTCCGGGACCTGACGCTCGAACAGGTCGCCGCCGTGTTCTCGCTGCCCGCCGGCTCGACCTGGGATCAGGTGGACCCGACGTTCCCGGCGCACCCCATCGCTCGGTTCTCCCCCGGGGCCGACTCGGGGACGTTCGACTACTTCAACGAGGTCGTCTTCGACGGGGCGGACCCCTCCCCCATCCTCTCCGCCGGCGTCGAGATCGTGGGTGAGGACGACAACCTCACGGTGCGAGGCGTCGCCGACGACGGCTGCACCGAGGGAGACCTCTCCTCGACCTGCGCGATCGGCTACTTCGGGTACGCCTACTACGCCGAGAACGCCGCGAGCCTGCAGGTGGTTTCGATCGACGGGATCACGCCGAACGACGAGTCGGTCAACGCCTCGATGTACCCCATCGCCCGGCCCCTGCTCATGTACACGGACGCGGCGATCGTGGCGGAGAAGCCCCAGGTCGCAGCCTTCATCGCGTACTACCTCGACGTCGTCGACGACGTGATCGGCGACGTGGGCTACTTCCCCGCACCCGACGACGCCCTCCAGCGTGCGGCGGACGCGATCGCTGCGGCTGCAGGCTTCTGACGCACGCCGACGAGCCCCGAGGCCCCATGCACGAGACCACGGACACCCCCGCCGTCACGAGAGCGGAGTCCCTGCGCGGACGGCGGCGCCCCGGTGAGCGCGTCATCATCGGGGCGCTCTCGGTGGCGGGCGCCATCTCCGTCGCGATCACCCTCGGAATCCTGTGGGAACTGGGCAAGGAGTCCCTGCTGTTCTTCCAGGACGAGGAGGTCTCCCTGTGGGACTTCCTCACCACGACGACCTGGCAGCCACAGGCGGGATCGTTCGGCATCTGGCCGCTCGTCCTCGGCACCGTGTACATCACGGTCATCGCCCTGGTGGTCGCGGTGCCCATCGGCCTCGCCGCGGCGATCTACCTGTCCGAGTACGCCGGGCCTCGCGTGCGCGGCTTCCTGAAGCCTGCGCTCGAGATCCTCGTGGGAATCCCGACGGTCGTCTTCGGCTTCTTCGCCATCACGTTCATGACACCCCTCCTGCGCAGCGTCTTCGGCACGAGCGTGGTGGGTTTCTTCAACGTGTTGTCGGCGGGCATCGTCGTCGGGTTCCTCATCGTGCCCCTCATCAGCTCGCTCGCGGAGGACGCGATGGCGGCCGTGCCGAACTCGCTGCGGGAGGCGGCCTACGGCCTGGGCGCGTCGAAGCTCGAGGTGTCGCTGCGTATCGTCTTTCCGGCGGCCCTGTCGGGGATCGCCGCCGGCATCGTGGTCGCCATGTCCCGCGCCGTCGGCGAGACGATGGTCGTCACGCTCGCCGCCGGGGCCTCGCCGAGGAACTTCGACCTGGGCAGCGACTCGATCTTCGGGCACATCCTCAACCCGTTCGAAGGCGCCCAGACGATGACGGGCTACATCGCCATCACGGCGAGCGGAGACCTCTCGTACAACACGATCGACTACAACTCGATCTTCGCGATCGGGCTCACCCTCTTCTTCCTGACGCTGGGGCTCAACTCGCTGAGCCGCCGCATCGTCCGGCGCTTCCGCCAGGAGTACGAATGAGCCTCCGGACGCCGACGCGGCCCACCGACCGCTTCTTCCCCGACGAGCACGAGTACCGAGCGCTCCTCGACCGCCGGAACCGCCGCAGCGCGCTGGCGCGAAGCGGCTTCCTCGTCCTGCTCATGATCGCCGTGCTCGCCGTCGCCGGGCTCCTGCTCACGATCATCGACGACTCCTTCGGCCTCGTCGCCGTGGTCAACGAGAAGGAGCCCGAGACGATCGTCGCGGACCTCGGCTACGACCCCGGGACCGTGCGCCTCGACTCGCTCGGGAAGGACGACCTCGTGACCGTCCTCCAGGGCTCCATCAACGGCAACGTCGGTCGGCGCCTCGAACGCGACCAGCGGTTCTTCGACGACCGGCTCGTGTTCGAGACCCGGCAGAAGTGGGACGAGCTGTGCGCCTCCGACGACCCGGTACCCGGGTGCTCCGGAGACGCCCGGAGCCAGGCCGACGTGCTGCTGCTCGTCAGGGAGCGGGTCGTCGTCCCCGACATCATCGCCTCGAACGGGCTCTTCCCGTCGCTGTTCGACGGCGACGCGTTCCGGGCGAACGTGGAGCAGGTGTTCGCAGACACGCCGGGACGGTTCCCG
>DATHYU010000186.1:0-2727 GCA_035458965.1 Acidimicrobiia bacterium
GCAGCTGTTCCTCGAGGCCGGCCGCCGCATCGTCGACCTGGCCCGGCGCTACTACGACAAGGACGACGAATCGGTCCTGCCCCGGTCGATCTGTTCGAAGCCGGCCTTCGAGAACGCGATGACCCTCGACATCGCCATGGGCGGGTCGACCAACACGGTGATGCACATCCTCGCCGCCGCCCAGGAGGGGCATGTCGACTTCACGATGGCCGACATCGACCGCCTCAGTCGCCGGGCGCCCAACATCTGCAAGGTGGCGCCGTCCACGCCCGACTACCACGTCGAGGACGTCCACCGGGCGGGCGGGATCATGGGCATCCTCGGCGAGCTCGACCGCGGCGGGCTCCTCGACACCAGCCTGCCGACCGTGCACAGTGAGTCACTCGCCTCTGCGCTGGAACGGTGGGACGTCATGCGCGACCCGAGCGGCGAGGTGACCGAGTTCTTCCGGGCCGGACCCGCCGGGATCCCGACCCAGGTGGCGTTCAGCCAGGCGGAACGCTGGCCCGACCTCGACCTCGACCGCGAGAAGGGCTGCATCCGCTCGGTCGACAACGCATACAGCACGGAGGGCGGTCTGGCCGTCCTCCACGGCAACATCGCCGAGCGGGGCTGCATCGTGAAGACCGCGGGGGTCGACGAGTCGATCCTCACCTTCAGCGGACCGGCCCGGGTGTTCGAGAGCCAGGACGCCGCCTGCGACGGCATCCTCGACGAATCCGTGATCCAGGCCGGTGACGTCGTGATCGTGCGGTACGAGGGTCCGAAGGGTGGGCCCGGCATGCAGGAGATGCTCTACCCGACCTCGTACATCAAGAGCCGGGGACTCGGGAAGGAGTGCGCGCTGGTCACCGACGGCCGGTTCTCGGGGGGGACCTCGGGCCTGTCCATCGGGCACGCCTCGCCGGAAGCGGCCGAAGGTGGCGCCATCGGGCTGATCGAGGACGGCGACATCATCGACATCGACATCCCCAACCGCACCATCGGCCTCCGGATCAGCGACGAGGAACTTCTCGGGCGACGGGCCGCGATGGAGGCGAGGGGACCTGCGGCATGGCAACCCGCGAACCGACAGCGGGTCGTGTCGGCTGCGCTCCGCGCCTATGCCGCGCTCACCACCTCGGCCGATCGCGGGGCGGTCCGCGACGTGACGCAGGTGGAACGTTGATGGCGGACGCCGCACCCGCGATACGGGGCCCGGACGCGGTCCGCCGCAGCCTGATCGACGCCGCGAAGCACCTGATGAGCATGCGGTCACCCCGCCAGGTGTCGGGCCGGGAACTGGCGCAGCACGCGGGGGTCAACTACGGGCTCATCCACCACTACTTCGGCACCAAGGACAACGTCTTCGCCGAAGCGGTCGCGGAGGCGACCGAGACCATGGCCGAGCGGTGGGACCGGATCGGGATCCTCCCGGTCAACACCACCGACGAGGCGGCCAGCTACCGCACATTCGCCAAGCTCGAGGTCGACGAGAGCCGGTCGCCGATCCGCACGTTGATGCGGCGGATCGTCGAGCACCAGGGGAAGGTCTCCGGCCGACCGACCGACGATCCCGAGATGCTGGCCGAGATCGCCATCGCCACCGCCCTCCAGTTCGGCTGGGGGGCCTTCGAGTCCGACATCGTGGACGCCCTCCAGGAGTACGGCGGCGACCTCGAGGACCTGCGGACCCGGGTGTCGGAGCTGTCCAACCGACTGCGCCGCGACGACACCGACGACTGAGCGGCCCGTGGACGAGCCGAACCTCCTCGAAGCCCTGCGCGACGCGGTGGGCGACCGTCACGTCGTCACCGGGGTCGACCGCGACCCGTACCGCACCGACGAGTGGCAGCGGGTCGGTGCTCTCCCGGTCGCGGTGGCACTCCCCCGAACCACCGAGGAGGTGGCGGCGGTGGTGACGGCCTGTTCGGAGGCGGGCGCCGCGGTGGTCACCCAGGGCGGGCACACCGGTCTGAGCGGTGGGGCGCAGGTGACCGGCGACGTCGCGTCGGTGCTCGTGTCGCTGCGGCGCATGAACACCATCGAGGAGCTCGACCCCACCGACCACACCGTCCGGGTGGAAGCGGGCGTCACCATCGAGGCGATCCAGGAGGCGGCCGCCGAGGCGGGCCGGCTGTTCGCCCCGGACTGGGGGGCCCGGGGCAGCGCCACCATCGGCGGCGCCGTCTCCACCAACGCAGGCGGGATCAACGTGCTCCACTACGGCACGATGCGGGACCACGTGCTCGGGCTGGAGGTCGTCCTGGCCGACGGCCGGGTGTGGAACGGGCTGCGCAGCCTGCGCAAGGACTCCACGGGCTACCGCCTGGCCGACCTGTTCATCGGGGCCGAGGGGACGCTCGGGATCGTCACCCGGGCCGTCCTCCGGCTGCTGCCCGCGGTCCACGACGAGCGCTCGGCCATGGTGGCGCTCCGGGCCCTCGACGGCGTGCTCCCGCTGCTCGACCGGTGCCGGGAGGCGGCCGGAACGGTGACCGCCTTCGAGCTGATCCCGGCGGCGGGGTTGGACCTGGTGGTCGAGCGGATCGGCCGGCAACGACCCATGACCTCCGACGCCGACTGGTACGTCCTCGTCCGCATCGCCACCCCCGATGGGCTCGACGCCGGCGTGGCCCTCGGCGAACTCCTGCGGGAGGCGGCCGAGGAGGGGCTGATCATCGACGCCGTCGTCGCAGCGTCGGCCGAGCAGACCCACAACCTCTGGGCCCTGCGCGACGACATCAC
>DATHYU010000187.1:0-7230 GCA_035458965.1 Acidimicrobiia bacterium
CGGACCCGCCGATTCCGCCCTCGAGGTCAAGACCTCGATGATGTCCCCCGACTCGAGTGCGGTGTCGAGCGGCACCAAACGGCCGTTGACCTTGGCGCCCACACACCGGTGGCCGACCTCGGTGTGCACCGAATAGGCGAAATCCACGGGCGTCGCCCCCCGGGGGAGGGTCTTGACGTCGCCGGCCGGCGTGAGCACGAACACCTCGTTCTGATAGAGGTCGAGCTTGAGCCCGGCCAGAAAGTCCTCGGGCCGGTCGTACTCCTCGGGGAGCCCGACGATCTCACGAACCCCTTCCACCTCCGGCGGACCGCCGCCCTCCTTGTACCGCCAGTGGGCGGCGATGCCGCGCTCCGCCCGGTCGTGCATCTCTCCGGTGCGGATCTGCACCTCCAGAGGCCGCCGGTCGGGGCCTATCACGGTGGTGTGGAGCGACTGGTAGAGGTTGAACTTCGGCATCGCGATGAAGTCCTTGAACCGGCCGTGGACGGGCGGCCAGTGCGTGTGGACCAGCCCCAACGCCGCATAGCAGTCGCTCACCTCGTGGGTGATGACGCGGATCCCGACGAGGTCGTGGATGTCGTCGAACGACCGACCGCCGTCGACCATCTTCCGGTAGATCGAATAGGAGTGCTTCGGCCGGCCCGTGACGATCGCGCCGATGCCGGCGTCGGCGAGCATCCCGTCCACTTCGGCGGTCACCTTCTCGATGTACGCGTCCCGCTCGGGCGCGCGGCGGCGCAGCAGCTCCTGGATCTCGGTGTAGCGGCGAGGGTGGAGGACGGCGAAGCACCGCTCCTCCATCTCGTGCTTGATCTCCTGCACGCCGAGCCGGTGCGCGAGCGGCGCGTACACCTCGATGGTCTCCGACGCGATGCGGTGCTGCTTCTCCTCGCTCAGCGCCGACAGGGTGCGGATGTTGTGCAGCCGGTCGGCGAGCTTGATCAGGAGCACCCGAACGTCCCGGGCCATGGCGATGACCATCTTGCGGATCGTCGCCGCCTGGGCCTCTTCGCGGTTCGAGAACTTGATCCGGTCGAGCTTCGTCACCCCGTCGATGAGCTCCGCCACGACGTCGCCGAACTGCTCGCGGACCTCGGCGAGCGTCAGTTCGGTGTCCTCGACGATGTCGTGGAGCAGCGCCGCCGCGAGCGTCTCGGCATCCATGCCGTACTCGGCGAGGATCAGGGTGACCGCGAGCGGATGCGTGATGAACGGCTCACCGCTCTTGCGGAACTGGCCGGCGTGGTGGAAGAGGGCCGTCTCGTATGCCCGATGGATGACCCGGTCCGACCCGTGGGGATGCTGGCTCCGGTAGGCGCGGAGGACCGGCTCGAGCTCGGCTATGGCCGCGTCGTCGGGGCGGTGGTCGAAATCAGGGAGCACCATATGCCACGAGGGTCTCGATCGGCATGTCCACATGGCGGCGCCCGTCGAGGAAGGCGAGCTCGATGAGCACCTGCACTCCGACCACCTCCGCTCCGAGATGCTGGATCAGGCGGATGGCCGCCCCCAGCGTCCCTCCGGTGGCCAGGACGTCGTCGATGACGACCACGCGATCGCCGGCGCCGACGGCGTCCTCATGGACTTCGAGGGTGCCCGTGCCGTACTCGAGGGCGTAGGGCTCGGCCACCGTCGGGCGGGGCAGCTTCCCCGCCTTGCGGATCAGCACGAGGCCCGCTCCGAGGGCCTTCGCGACGGGGGCGGCGAAGATGAAGCCCCGCGACTCGATGCCGGCGACGTGGGTGACCCCGGCGTCCGTGAAGGACTGCACGATGGTGTCGATCACGCGGCCGAAGGCCTCGCCGTCCTCGAGCAGGGGGGTGACGTCCTTGAAGATGATCCCGGGCTCGGGGAAGCCCGGCACATCCCGGATCAGCGCCTTCAGGTCGTCCATTCCCGCAGCGTAGTGGGGTTGTGGGCGGTGGCCGGACACCGGGCACGGCAGACGGCGGACAGCAGACGGCAGGACCGAACCAGGGGCGTCAGCAGGCCAGGCGGAGGCCGCCTGCGCCTACCTGCTCTTCTTGCGCTTTCTCGGCGGACGGGGCGTGGCCCCCGTCGAGCCGGCCTCGACGATCGTCACGGGCGTCTCCTCGGCGTCCGCGACGAAGCCGCGCACCTCGAAGGCGTCGTCCTCGACGCCCTTGCGCTCGAGACGCCGCCGGACCCGCTGCCAGGTCTCCTCGCGTTCCTTCCACACGGCGAGGATCGGGGCCGCGACGAAGATCGACGAGTACGTCCCGAGGCCGACACCGATGAACAGCGCGAGGGCGAATTCGCGGAGGGTGGCCGCACCGAGCAGGAACGAGCCGACGAACAGCAGGCTCCCGATCGGCAGGAGCGAGGTGAGCGACGTGTTGATCGACCGCATGAACACCTGGTTCATGGACATGTTCACGATCGCCGAGGCCGTGTGCTTGTCGCCGCGCTCGGACACGTTCTCGACGACCTTGTCGAACACGACGACGGTGTCGTAGAGGGAGTAGCCCAGGATCGTGAGGATCGCGATCACGGTGGCCGGGGTGACCTCGAGGCCGGACAGCGAGTAGATGCCGGTGGTGATGAGCAGGTCGTGGATCAGGGCGATGAGGCCGGCGACGGCCATCTTCCACTCCAGCCGGAACGACATGTAGATCACGACGACCACGAGGAACCACGCCAGGGCGACCAGCGCCCGATCGCGGATCTCCCGACCGAACGTGGGCCCGACGGTCAGGCGGCTCGCCTCGGACGGGTCCTCGCCCGCGACCTCGGCGAGCACGTCGACGAGGGCTTGCTCGTCGTCGGGTGACAGTTCCTCGGTCTGCACCCGGATGGTGCCGCCGCCGCCCGTGGTCTGTACCCGGGCGCCCGCCAGGCCGAGGTCGGCGATCGCGTCGCGGACCTCACCGACCGAGGCGCCGTTGGGGTTCTCGATCTCGACGAGCGTGCCCCCCTCGAAGTCCACACCGAGGTTGAGGCCCCGCAGCCCCAAGGAGAGCACGGTGACCAGCAGCAGCATGCCGGAGATCAGGAGCCACCGGCGCCGGTTGCCGACGAAGTCGAAGTGGTTCTCACCCCGGTAGAGGGTCTGGAGCACGCTCATGCCACCACCTCCGGGGCCCGGCCGGTGGCACCGCGAATGCTCAGCCGGCCTCCCTCACCCAGCCTCGTCCTGGCGAGGAGCGCGACGGCAGGCCGCGTGTAGAAGTAGGCCACGAAGACGTCGGTCACCGTCGCGATCAGCAGTGCCAGGGCGAAGCCCTTCACCGAGCCCACGGCGAGGAGGAACAGGAGCACGGCGCCGGCGAACGACACCGTGTCGGCGGTGAGGATGGTCCGGAAGCTGCGCTTGAAGGCGTGGTCGATGGCCGACCGCAGCGACCGCCCCCGGTGCACCTCCTCCTTGATGCGCTCGTAGTAGACGATGTAGGAGTCCGACGTGATGCCGACGGACACGATGACGCCGGCGATGCCTGCCAGCGTGAGCGTCACACCCCGAAACTCGCCGAGGAGCGCGTACACGGTGATCACGATGGAGCCGAACACCGTCAGCCCGATCACGTTGACCAGGCCCAGCGCCCGGTAGTAGAGGATCATGGCGATCGCCACGAGGATCAGCCCGCCGATGCCGGCGATCAGCCCGGCGTTCAGGCTGTCCTCGCCGAGGGTGGCGGAGACGGACTGGATGTTCGCCTGCTCGAGGGCGACGGGCAGGGCGCCGTAGCGCAGCACGACGGCGAGGTTGCTCGCCTCGGATTGCTGGTCCTGGGCGCCGCCGAGGGTGATGATGGCCGTGCCGCCGCTGATGCCCTCCGGACCGACATCGGCTGCGACCTGCGGCGCCGACTGGACGGTTCCGTCGAGCACGATGGCGAACTGCCGCCGCGGGTCCCCGATGCCGTAGCTGGCCAGTTGGGCCGTCGTCTGCTGGAACTTGGTGGCACCCTCGCTGCTGAAGTCGAGGAGCACCACCCACGACCCGACGCCGCCGCCGACGCCGAAGCCGGTGGCTCCGCCTCCCTGCTGCTGGAAGCGGGCGCTCGCATCGGCGAGGTCAGAGCCGAGCACGCGGGCGGGTGCGAGGTGATAGGCGATCGAACCGTCCTCGGGCGCCGTCAGGAGCCACGCGTCCTTGTCCGGGTCCGGGACCACGGTGAAGCCGTTCTCGTCGATGCAGCCCGCCGACGGGCTGTCCCCGCAGAACTCGATGCCCGCGGGCGGGGTGATCTCTATGCCGGCGAGCGGATCCTCGGGAACCGTCGTGGTCGTCTCGTCGGCGACCGCGGTCGTGGTCGTGGACTCGACGACCGGCTCGTCGCCGGAGAAGTCGACGATGGGCGTCTCGGTGTCGCCCGTCGCGTCGTCGAAGGCGCCGGCGTCGGCCGCGGCGTTGAGCAGCAGCGGGCTGATGCCGGGGACCGGGCTGATCTCGAGGACGGGGCGGAACGACAGCTGTCCGGTGGTGCCGACGGCCGCAAGGGCGCGGTCCCGGTCCGTCACACCCGGCAACTGGACGAGGATGCGCTCGCCGGCGACGGCGATCTCGGGCTCCTGCACGTTGCCGAGCGCCTCGATGCGCTCGCGCATGATTTCGACGGCCTTCTCGAGGACGTCCTCATCGGTGCCCGCCGGCGCCTCGAGGGCGACGCTGAACCCACCTTGCAGGTCGAGGCCGAGCTGTGGGGTCGTTCCCGTCAGCTGCGTGGCGAGAAGCGATCCCCAGGCGACGACCAGCATGACGACCAGGGTGATGACGGCGGCGCGCCGGCTCATGACTCGTCGGTGTCCTCGTCGGTCTCGGGCTGGCGGATCTTCTCGGCCAGCGCCCGGCGCAGGACCCGCAGGCGGCCCCCGCCCTCGATCCCGAGGACGGCGTACTCCTCGTCCAGATACTCGATCGTCCCGACGATCCCGCCCACGGTCTGGACCTCGTCGCCGACGTCGAGCGCCGACACCAGGTCCTGGTGCTTGCGCATCCGCTGGCGCTGGGGTCGGATCATGAGGAAATAGAAGAGACCGCCGATGACGACGGCGTAGAAGACGATCGTGACGATCGCACTGCCGCCCGACGCGGCGTCGTCGGTCTGGGCCAGGATGGTGAACATGAGATCTCCGGAGTGGGAGCGCGACGGACCGCAGATTACGTGCGGGGTTTCGCAATCGTAGCGTCACCGCGCCGGTGCTCCACCCTTCTCGACCTCGAGACCTGTTCGCGGTGCTCGGCGAAGCGGCCGGCGGAGATCGCGTCGCGGGCTCCGGACAGCACGCCGAGGGTGTAGGTGAGGTTGTGGACGGACAGGAGCCGATGCCCGAGCAGCTCGTCGGTGGCGCGCAGGTGGCGCAGGTACGCACGGCTGTGGGTGCGGCAGGTGAAACACGGGCACTCCGGGTCGATCGGGCGATCGTCCTCGGCGAACTCGAGGCGCCGAATCGAGTAGTCGCCGAGCCGTGAGAGCACCTTGCCGTGGCGGGCGAGGCGGGTCGGCCACACGCAGTCGAAGAGGTCGCTGCCGCGCTCGACGGCGTCGAGCACGCCCTCCGTGTCGCCGAGTCCCATCACGTACCGGATCCGGTCGGCCGGCAGCTCGGGGATCGCCGCGTCGAGGGCCGCGTTCCGCTCCTCGGCGGACTCCCCCACCGACAGGCCCCCGATGCCGAACCCCGGGAACCCGAGCGCAGCCGTCTCGCGGGCGCTGCGGGCCCTGAGGTCGGGGTCGGTCCCGCCCTGCACGATCCCGAAGAGCGCCTGGTCGGGGCGGTCGTGGCGGGCGACGGCCCTCTCCGCCCATCGCAGCGACCGCTCCATCGCGACCTCGACGACGTCCCGCGGGGCCGGCAGGCCGACGAGCTCGTCGAGCACCATCGCGATGTCGGGCCCCAGCAGCTGCTGGATCTCCACCGCCCGCTCGGGGGTGAGGCGGATCGTCGAGCCGTCGTAGGTGCTCTTGAACGTCACACCCTCCTCGTCGACCTTCGGGCCCAGTGAGAACACCTGATAGCCGCCCGAGTCGGTGAGGATCGGCCCATCCCACGCCATGAAGCCGTGCAGGCCCCCTCGCCGGTCGATCAGCTCGGCGCCGGGACGCTGCATGAGGTGATAGGTGTTGGCGAGCACCATGTCCGCGCCCGCGGCGCGAAGATCGTCCACGCCCACCGCCCGGACCGTGGCACGCGTGCCGACCGGCATGAAGGCCGGGGTCGGGACGTCGCCGTGCCGGGTGCGGAGGGTCCCTGCCCGCGCCCGCCCGTCGCGATGTTCGACGGAGAAGGTGACCGCACTCATGCGCGCTCGGCCACCATGGCGTCGCCGAACGACAGGAACCGGTAGCCGCGCTCCAGGGCCGCCTCGTAGGCGACCCGCCAGCGGTCCCCCATGAAGGCGGCCAGCAGCACGAGCAGCGTCGTGCCCGGTGCATGGAAGTTCGTCACGAGCAGGTCCACGGTCCGGAAACGGTACCCCGGGGTGATGAACAGATCGGTCGGCCCCGTCGTCGGCCGGAGATCGCCGCCCGCCGAGGCCGCCTCGAGCGATCGGACGACGGTCGTCCCCACCGCCACCACCCGGCCGCCCCGCCGGCGCGTCTCGGCGACGGCGTCGACGCAGTCCTCGCCGACGTGGATCTCCTCGGTGTGCATCCGGTGATCGCCGATCCGGTCCGTCGCGATCGGACGGAAGGTGTCGAGACCCACCCCCAACTCGACGCGGGCGATGCCGATTCCCCTGCCCGTGATCTCCTGGAGCAGCTCAGGTGTGAAGTGGAGCCCGGCCGTCGGCGCAGCCGCCGATCCGGCGCGCTCGGCGTAGACCGTCTGGTAGCGCTCGGGGTCGTCGAGCTCCTCATGGATGTACGGGGGCAGCGGGATCGACCCGATGTGCTCGAGGGCGTCCTCGATGGGATCGGCGAACCGCAGCAGGGCCCGGCCCTCGAGCGGCCCCTCGACGATCTCGGCCTCGTGGTCGCCGAAGCGCAGCATCACCCCGGGCCGGAGGCGCCGCGAGGGCCTGACGAGCGCCTCCCACCGCCCGTCTCCGAGCGGTGCGAGCAGGAGCGCCTCGACGGCGCCGCCCGTGCCGGCCTTCACACCGGACAGCCGCGCCCGGCGGACCCGCGTCCGATTCACCACGAGCAGGTCTCCGGGCTCCAACAGCCCGGGAAGGTCCCGGAACCGGTGGTCGGCCAGCGTGCGGGTGTCGAGCAGTCGCGACGCGTCACGGGGCTCGATCGGACGCTGGGCGATGCGGCC
>DATHYU010000188.1:0-4124 GCA_035458965.1 Acidimicrobiia bacterium
AGATCATCACGTGATGGCCTTGCCAGGTCTGTGACGGTGGGTCGAACGCCAGGTGGATCACCGTGATATCCGGGAACACATCGAGGAGCGCCGCTGCTTCCGAGCGGAACCAGTGCGATCCCGCGTCGATCACGCTCGCGCCGGGAAGGCGCCGCAGCAGGGCGTGGGGCGCCGGTCGTCGCTCCTGGTGCTGCGCCGGGAGCGCGATGCGATGGAGCGCTCCGCCGTCGTCGTCGAAGCCGTCCAGGCCCCCGATGGTCTCGATGCCGACGACCTGGCGACCCTCGTCGTGCCAGGCCTGGACGACGCGATGGATGAGTTGGGTTCCGGGCCCGACCCCGAACCAGGGAGTGATCATCACGATCGGGCGATCCCCGACGGCCGTTGGGACGGTGAAGGCGAGATCATCGGTCGGGAGCCGATCACGGGCGGCCGCGAACCAACTCGATCCCAAATCCACGATCTCGGCACCCGGGCCGATGTCGGCGAGGATGCCGGAGACGACCTCCTGCCACGTTCCGATCGGGGCGATACCTCCCAACGCGTAGGCGAACGGCGTCGCGTCGAGGACCTCGGAGAAGCGGTTGGCGAGGACGTCCGTCGGGTGGTCACCCGTGTCGATGACCACGGCCAGCCGATCGCCGGCGGCGGCGACAGCGTCGAGCACGGCCTCTGGCCGGGTCGTCGATCCGTCCGTGAACATGACCAACGGATTCCCCGGTCGCGCGGGATACCGGCGACGGATCGCAGCAACCGACCGTGGATCGACGCTCCCGTCGAGGGGGTTCGGGAGAACCCGCCCGTCCCGGAGGGCCGCGTGGCGGCTGTGGATCCTGCCGACGAGCTCCTCGTGGACCTCCTTGGCGCGGGCGTGCATCGACACGTCCGGATCGGCCGAGATCGAGTAGCGGAACAGCGGCTCATCGATCGCTCTCCCGCGAAACCCGAGCTCCGCCGCGTGAACCCAGTGCTCCCAGTCCTCGTACCCGGCGTCCATGGCAGGCCAGAAGCCGCCGGTGGCGTCGACGACCTCGCGACGGAACATGGCGACCACGGGCACCTGGTTCTCATCGATGATGACCTCGGTGTCGATGTCCATCGTGCGCCACAGTTCGTCCCGGTCCCCGCTCGCCACCAGCCACGGGTAGGCGATGGCGATGTCGGGATGGGTGAGGAGGACGGTCGCCGCCTTCTCCAGGTAGGTGGGTTCGAGCACGTCGTCCGGATCGAGACAGACGAGAAAACGACCTCGGCTGACGGCGATGCCCTGATTCCGGGCTTGGGCGAGTCCTCGGTTCTCTCCACGGAAGACCGTCACGGATGGCAGTCTCGACACGTGTTCGACGGCGGCGATCGTCTCGGTATCGGTGGACCCGTCATCCCACACGATGACCTCGACCGAACGGAGGGTTCCGCGGAGGACCGATTCGACGGCGGCCGCGAGGTCCCATCCCTTGTCGTAGTTCGGCACCACCACAGAGACGAGGGGAGTCTCGAAGCGAGCTTCGGCATCCGCCCGGGTTCCATCCCGGCGCCTGAGGTCGTCGGCGACGACGCCTCCACCAGACCACGGAGCCGGCGGTGACACGGCCTGATCCAGGAGGTCGAGAAGCCGTTTCCGATCCGCCTCAGCGTGCTTGAGCCGCTGCACTGCTCCCATTCGTTCCTGCTCCGCCTCGGCGAGCCGATCGAGGGCACGTCGATGCGCGGTGTCCGTGTCCGCAGGTCCGGTTCGCTCGCCGCTCTCGAGGTCATCGAGACGCCGACGGAGATCGGCGGCGGCAAGCGCGTCGGCGACGATCCCGCCGCTCGTCGTCCCGACGAGGGATCGTGCCTCGGCCATGAGCACTCCGAGCAACCGATCGCTCGTCCAGTCGGTGTGCGTTTCCAACGCGTCGAGCGCCTTGATGATCGCCCCTTCGGCCCACCGCAGCAGCGCCTCCACGACGTGACGGTGCGGATCCGTTCCGGGAAGCTGCTCGAAGATCCGCCAGGCTTGCTCGAAGCGGGTCAGCTTGGCGGCGGTCAGGCTTGCGGCGCGCAGGTCCTCTGGCCGATCGACCGTGACGGACGGTCCGCTGATCGCCGCTGCGATGGCCACCTCGGGAGCCTCGCCGTCCCGATCGGGGCGCACGATGGCCACCAGAGACGTCTCGTCGTCGGGAGACAGGATCGTGATCCGGGCTTCCGCTCCGAACCCCTCCGACAGCACGCGGTCCAGTGAAGGGCGATCGAAGTAGAGCGTGTGTTCGAGCGAGCTGGAGAAACTGTCGGCGTGGTCATGGTCGTGGCCGAGGTCGGCCTCGCCGCGACCGAGGCCCGGGACGAAGACGATGAGCACGCCGTCATCGCAAAGGACGGTTCGCAGGCCGGCGATCATTGCCCGGAGGTCGACGACGTGCTCCAAGACCTCGAGCGCGGTCACGACATCGAACGATCGCGGTTCGTAGCGCTCGGGATCGAACGCTCCTTCATCTGCCGGAAAACCCTTCGCCCGGATCTGGCCTGCGGCCCACGCATTCAATTCCGAGGCGTGACCCTCGAATCCGAAGCCACGGGCCGCCTCCAAGAAGGTTCCGGTGGCCGCCCCGACATCGAGGAGCGTTCCTCCTCGGGGATGGCAGGCTCGCGTCAAGGCGGCCAGCCACCAGAACGTCATCGGGCCGGCGCCCGTTTCGTAGTCGTCGTAGCCAACGCGTTCGTCGGCCCCGCCGAAGTAGCCGGTCTCGTAGAGGGCGTCGACATCGGCCGGCCGCTCTCGCAGCCGGGCGAGCCCGCACGATGTGCATCGCTCGACCGGTCTCCCGTCGTCCCGGATGGCGACCGGTGTCGTGTCCTCCGCCCCGCACCAGGGGCACGAGGCGACGTCGACGTCCCCGCGCCTCATGCGTCGGTCTCCGGGTCTGCGGAGCGACCGATCGCCGCGTTGTACCCCTCGATCATCGCGTCCCGCCGGAACCGGTCCGGCAGGCCATCGACCGAAGGAGGACGTCGGGCAGCGGCGAGAACCCGATCGATGAACGCGTCTCGGTCGTCGACGTCGACGAGGACGACACCGAATCGCTCGAGTTCGGGCAGGCCGCCGACGGCGGTCGACACAACGGGGACACCGATGGCGAGGGCCTCCATGGCCACGAGAGGGATGCCCTCGATGGTGCTCGGGAGCGCCAGGACGTCGGCGGCGGCGATGATGTCCCATGCCGACTCCACGCGTCGGAGCCATTGGACGTTCGACGGTGTCTTGGCCATCGCCATGTGGAGTGGCCCGTCGCCGACGACCACGAACGTCGCAGGATCGCCTCGATCCAGGGCCTCGCGGGCAGCGGCGACGATCCACTCGGGCCGTTTCTCGACGGAGAGCCGGCCGATGAACGCAACGACGGGCTCCTCTTCGACGCCGAGGTTTCGTCGGGCCGCTTCCCGATCCGGGATCGGATCGGGAAGGTCGATCCCCACGTACACCGTCGACACCGCAGTCGCTCGTCCGTCGGCCCGTATCGTCTCGGCGAGTGCGTCGTACGCCGCGATCGTCTCGTCGATGACGTCGGCGCACCGACGGTTTCCTGCGAGGTGGCCGCGATCGTTGAACTGCTGGTCGACGAGCCTGACGTCCGGGACCCGTCTGCGGATCGCATGAGCGAACTCGTAGAAGGCGGGAGAACCGATGTTCACCAACACCGAGTCACCGAGACGTTCGAGCGTGCTGACCAGGAAGTCCTCCCACGACGTGGTGGGCAGGAGTGACGGGAGGTCGTAGACGTACGGCGTGAGTTCCAAGAACTCCTCGCTCCGGTCCTCCATGCCCTCGCCGATCTCGATCGTCTTCACGATCACGACGGTGTGGCCGGCAGCCGTCCACGTTCGAACGAGCGTTTCCACGACGGCGTCGGCACCGCCGCGCGTGAGCCACGGGACCATGATGAGGACGGCCGGCTCCGCATCACGCGGGAACCGTCGACTCGTCAGGATGCGGGCTACCTCCTCTCGTCGGTCGTCGGGTGCGATCTCCGGTGCGTGGGCAGAAGCGAGCGACGGATGCAGTGCGGCGATTCGATCGGCCAGCATTGCGTGGCGCTGGCGGGCGATTGCGTCCCGTGAAGCAGAGGCGCTCTCCGAGAACGAGT
>DATHYU010000189.1:0-3131 GCA_035458965.1 Acidimicrobiia bacterium
GCACGAAGACGGCGAGGGTCATGCGTTCACCGCCTCCCGATCGATGGTCGGCCGGATGACACCCGACGTGCCGTCCACCTCGACCTCGGCTCCGGTCGGGAGCCGCCGCAACGCGTCCGGCACGTTGAGCACGGCAGGGAGCTCGAGCTCGCGGGCGACGATGGCGGCGTGCGACAGCGGTCCACCCTGCTCCAGGACGATGCCACCCGCCAGCATGAACAGGGGCGTCCACGACGGATCGGTCGTCACGGCCACGAGGATCTCGCCCGGCTCCAGGAGCTCGCCGTCGGCGATGCTCCGGATCTGGCGGACCCGGCCGGTGGCGATCCCGGCGCTCGCCGCCCATCCGGTGATCTCGTCGCTCGTGGCGGCGGGGGCCACGGCGCCCTCGGGGGTCCCCGTGAAGCTCGACGGCAGGGGGAGCTCCCCGTGCAGCCGTTCGAGCGTGGTGGCACGTCGATTCAGGGTGCCGCGTCCCACCGGCTCGGTCCCGGCGAGCATCTCGTCGAACTCGGTGTCGTCGAGGAGCTCGATCTCCTGCAGGGAGCGGAGGTTGCCGCTGCGGACCAGCCGCCGGGCGCCTTCGGCGATCACGCGTCGCTCGAAGCCGCCGAGGACGAGGAGGGCGTGCTTCGCCTCCTCGCGCATGCCGAGGAAGCGGATGGCGTCCCGGGCGAGCCTGCGGAGCAGTCGCCGCCGGACGTCGACGAGCTGCCCGGTCACGATCCGTGAAGCCCGCCAGCGGCGTCCGGCCGACCCGATGGCCCGGTCGATCATCGAGTCCACCGACTCCATCGGCGGGAGGCTGCGGTGGCGGGCTGCGGCGGCGGCGAGGCGCCACAGGTCGTCATCGCGCTCGAGATAGGTCGCGCCGCCGTACACGGAGACGCATCCGAGGTCGGCGGCCGCGGTCTCGATTCCCTCGGCGAGCGAGATGCCCTCGGGGCCCCGTGCGATCAGGCGGCGGCGGGCCTCGGCGGCGGGAGCGATCGTGAGCTCGCTACGGAGATCCACCGTTGCGTGGTCGTCGATCACGGCGGCCAGCGCCGCCACCCGACGGGGGCCGACGCTCACCCGGCCGAGGCTCCCCGAGGTGATGCGCTGCGCCTCACGGCGGCCCGCGTCGGGGCCGAGCCATCGCCGGAGCATCGTCTCGAGGCTCCGGTAGGCGGTCGCGGCGGCGTTCGAGGCGGAGAGCTCGGCGAGGGCCCCCCTGGCGGCGAGATCCCGCAGCTCGTGCCGGTAGGCGATGAGCCGGCCGGCGGGCGAGTCGGAGAGGTCGGGCTCGATGGCGGACAGGCAGGCGACGGCCGTGGTGAACACGCCCACGTCGTCCTCGATCCGGCGCTGGGCCCTCCAGATCCGCCGGACGTCCCCGAGCCGGGCGCGCGAGCCGTCGGGCTCGGTTCCGTCATCCGTGCCGAGGTAGGCGTTCTCGATCTCGGCGTCTCCGCCGGCCGAGGCGGCAGCCTGGATCGCCGTGAGGTTGAGGACGGCGCGGCCGTGGAATCGCGCGACGAAGGGACGGGCAACCGTCACCGGCCGGGCGTGCTGGCGGGCGAGCATCGTGCGGAACGCGCCCTCGAGCAGCGGCCGGTTCATCGACCATATCAACGGAGGGAGCACGCCGGGGAGCATCTCGGCGACGCCCTGGGGCGTGTATCGGTCGTCGTGCCGGGGATGGGTGTCGAAGCCGTCGTCGAAGGGGGCGAGGGGCGCAGCGACGGTGATCGGACGCGACTGGAGGATCCAGATGGCGCCGTCGCCGATGGACCACTCGATGTCCTGGGGCTCGCCGAAGCGGCGTTCGATGCGCAGGCCGACGCGCGCGAGGTCCTCGAGATGAGGAGGCGTCGGGTCGTGTGTCGACGCGACGCGGAGGCCGCGTCGGGAGATCCGATGGTCCCCGGGGGTGACCTGGCCGGAGACGAGCTGTTCTCCCATCCCGCGGACGGCCTCGATGCGCAGGGTGGATCCGTCGCCTTGGGGATCGCGTGTGAAGAGCACCCCCGACCAGTCGGCGTCGATCAGCCGTTGCACGATCACCGCCATCGCCAGGAGCTTCTCGTCGACCCCGGTGTGCCGCCGATAGGCGCAGACGGCCGGGAACCAGAGGGAGGCCCAGCAGCGCCGAATGGCGTCGAGGCCCTGCTCCACGGTGACGATGTCGAGGTGCGTCCGGTACTGGCCGGCGAACGAGGAGCCCGCCAGGTCCTCGGCGGTCGCCGACGAGCGGACCGCGATCCGGTGCCCGTCGAGCATCGACGACACGGCGTCGCGCAGGGCGTGTTCGACCGTCGGCGGCATCGGTGCGGTCAGGAACACCTTCTCGATCCGAGCTTCGGCGGCTGCGGTCTCGGCCGGTCTCGGCAGTGGCGAGGCCCGGAGGTCGTCGAGAGCCGCGGTGATCGTCGGCGTGGCCGCAAACGCCCGATAGGCCGCCGACCGGACGACCAGGGCCTGCGGGACGGGGAAGCCGTGCTCGACGAGCCGATCGAGCGCCCATGCCTTCCCGCCGGCCTCGTCGCGGTCGATGCCCGTTCCGTCCAGGAGCTCGACGTACTGGTGGTCGATCATCGGAACGCCACCTCGTGCTCGACGAGCACCCGGCCTTCCCAATCGAGGCCTGTCAGGCGCAGCTCGATGGTGGTGCCGTCGTCGCGGACCTCGACGAGCCCGAATTGGCCTCCACCGGGCACGGCGCCGTGGCTGTAGGGGCCGCCCTTGAGCGAACCGGGCCGGTCGAGGGCGCCGGCGTGGAACACGACGATGCCGGGCGGCTCGTGGCCGTAGGCGGAGTTCGTGCCGTCGTCGATCGCCACCATGTGGGCGTCGCCGCCGAGCATGACGACGTCGACACCGATGATGTCGATGAGCGTGGAGATCGCCATGCGCTCCTCGGCGAACGCACCCCAGTGGTCGGAAGTGCGGTCCTCGGCCGTGATCCACGGCACGGTGTTCACCCACAGCACGACCTCTCCGAGGCTGGCCGCCGCCTGCAGTTGGCCGTTGAGCCACCTCCACTGCTCGTCGCCGACGATCGTCCGGTCCGAGCGCGCCGAGCGGAGGTCCGTCATCACGACGCGGATGCGGCCGATCGTGAAGGCCTGGTAGATCGGCATGTCGTCGCC
>DATHYU010000190.1:0-3469 GCA_035458965.1 Acidimicrobiia bacterium
CGCCGGCCAAGCCGGCGACTGCTCCCCCGGCGCCGGCCAAGCCGGCGACTGCTCCCCCGGCGCCGGCCAAGCCGGCGACTGCTCCCCCGGCGCCGGCCAAGCCGGCGACCATGTCGTCGTCGGCGTTCAACACGGCCCCGCCGGCGTGCTCGAGCGCCGATGCGATGTGCCCGGCGGTCGTGACCAGCTCCCCGAAGCGATCGAGCTGGTCCCGGGCCAGGTTCGTGACGACGACGAACCGGGGCCGCAGGCGGGGGGCGATGACGCGTAGAGCGGCCTCGTCGACCTCGAACACGGCGAGATCGCCGCGCATGCCGCCGCGCAGCGTCCCGACCTCGATGAGCAGGGTGGCGATGCCGCGGACGAGATTGGACCCGGTCCGGTTGGTGACGACATCCCGGCCATCGGCCCGGAGGATCGAGACGAGCATCTTGGCCGTGGTCGTCTTGCCGTTCGTCCCCGTGACGACGACGACGCCGTCGCGCAGCCTGGCGACGAGCTTCTCGACGACGCGAGGATCGACCTTCTCGGCGACGAGGCCGGGAACCGCCGAGCCCCCGCGCCCCAGGAGCCGGCTCAGACGCCCGGCGAACCTCCCGAGGAGCATGGCGAGCAGGAGCCGCATGACCGGGGATGGTAGGGCGGCCGACTCCATCCTCAGGGGCGCCCACGCGATCGACCCCCTCCGGAGAGGGGGTCGTCACGGGACGAGAGGGAGTCCTCGGTCAGGCGCTCGTGCCGGTGGACGGGCCCGGGCCAGGACCGCCGGGGAACCCGCCGAGCCCACCGCCGCGAGGGCCGTGATGGCCCCGTCCGCGACGGTGGCCGCGGTCAGGCCGCTCCGGCAGGCCGTCGTTGACGGCCGTGGTGATCTTCTCGGTCGCCGCTATGAGATGCTCGGCCTTCTGCTCCTCGGTGATCCGGCCGTTCTCGACCGCCCCGTCGAGCCGCGCGTCGAGCGCCTCGACCAGCGCATCGATCACCGTCTGACCGCTCACGCCATTCGCCTCGGCGACCTCGGCGATCGTCTGCCCCTCACCGAGAGCCTCACGCAGCGCCTCCATGTCGATGCCGATCGTGTCCGCCACCACGTCGAAGGCGATCGCCACGGGTTGCGGCCGCTTCGGCGGCTTCGGCAGGCCCTCGTTGACGGCCGTGGTGATCTTCTCGGTCGCCGCTTCGAGATGCTCGGCCTTCTGCTCCTCGGTGATCCGGCCGTTCTCGACCGCCCCGTCGAGCCGCGCGTCGAGCGCCTCGACCAGCGCATCGATCACCGTCCGACCGCTCACGCCATTCGCCTCGGCGACCTCGGCGATCGTCTGCCCCTCACCGAGAGCCTCACGCAGCGCCTCCATGTCGATGCCGATCGTGTCCGCCACCACGTCGAAGGCGATCACGGCCACCCGGGGGCGGTGCTGGTCGCCATGGCGCCGGGGGGCGTGCTCGGCGAGGTACTCGCCGACGGCGAGGGCCTGGTCCCCGGTGATCGTTCCGTCGTCGACGAGGGGGCTCAGATGCCCGGCGATCCGCTCGGCGGGCGTCGGGAGCGTCTCGGCCTCGTCGCTCTGGGCGAGGGCGATCCCCGCCGTGGCCAACGCGGCGACGACGAGCACGATGATTCCAAGCTTGACGGTCTGCTTCATGGGCGGCTGTCTCCCTCTCGGATGCTTCCATCGTCCGGGGCCCCTGTAAGGGAACGGTTAACGAACCGGAAGAAGTGTCAGGTGGTTCCGGCGTGGCGGAACTGGGTCTCGTAGAGACCGGCGTAGAGGCCGCCTGCGGCCAGCAGGCTGCCGTGGGTGCCCTGCTCCACGAGGCGGCCCTGGTCGAGCACGAGGATGCGGTCGGCGGCGAGGACCGTCGAGAGCCGGTGGGCGATGACGAAGGACGTGCGATCGGCCATGACGTGTTCGAGGGCGTCCTGGATGAGCGCCTCGGAGTGGGCGTCGAGGTGCGCCGTGGCCTCGTCGAGGATGAGGATCTCGGGGTCCTTCAGGATCACCCGGGCGATCGCCACCCGTTGCTTCTCGCCGCCCGACAGCCGGTAGCCCCGCTCGCCGACGACCGTGTCGTAGCCGCGCGGGAGGCCTGCGATCAGCTCGTGGACGTTGGCGGCGCGCGCCGCGGCCTCCAGATCCTCCTGGGCCGCGTCCGGCCGGGCGTACCGGAGGTTCGCGGCGATCGAGTCGTGGAAGAGGTAGGTCTCCTGGGTGACGACCCCGACCGCCTCGGCGAGCGCGTCGAGACGAAGGTCCCGGACGTCCTGCCCGTCGATGAGCACCCGGCCCTCCGTCACGTCGTAGATGCGCGGGATGAGCCACGTGATGGTCGTCTTGCCCGCGCCCGAGGGGCCGACGAGGGCCACCAGCTCTCCGGGCTCCACCTCGAAGGAGATGCCGTCGATCGCCCGGGCGCGGCTGCGAATGGGCGCGATGTCCCCGGCATCGACGCCGACGTCGGGAGGAGAGAACCACGAGAACCGCTTCACGCTCTCGAGGCCCTCACGGGCTGCGGCGGCGTAGTCGAACCCGACCCGATCGAACGTCACGCGTCCGCCGATGCCTTCGAGCGCGACCGCGCCGTCGGGCTCCTCGATGTCGCGAGGCAGGTCGATGACCTCGAAGACCCGCTCGAACGACACGAGCGACGTCGCCAGCTCGACCCGGGCGTTGGAGAGGGCGGACAGCGGTCCATAGAGGTTCGCGAGGTACGCGGACAGTGCCACGATCGTCCCCACCGTGAGGCTGCCGTCGATGACGAGCACGGCACCGACCCAGAAGACGAGTGCCGTGCCCAGGGCGCTGACGACGCCGAGTGCCATGAAGAACCACCGGCCGACGAGGGCCCGGCGTACGCCGAGATCCCGAACCTCGCCGGCGAGCCCCGAGAACTTCGCGTCCTCGTCCCTGGTGCGCCCGAACAGCTTGACGAGCAGCGCCCCGCTGACGTTCAGCGTCTCGTTCATCGTGGCGTTCATCCGGGCGTTCGCCTCCATCTGCTCCCGGGCGATCACCCGGAGCATCCGGCCCACCCGGCGCGACGGGACGATGAAGAGCGGAAGGATGAGGACGGCGGCGATGGTGAGCCGCCACTCGAGCTGCAGCATCACGATCAGCGTGGCCACCACCGAGAAGACGTTCGACACGGTCGTGACGAAGGTCCCGGTGATCGCCGACTGCGCACCGACGACATCGTTGTTCAGCCGGGACATGAGCTCACCCGGACGCGTGCCGGTGTAGAACGCGAGGGACATCCGCTGGAGGTGCCCGTACAGGGCCGTGCGGAGATCGAAGATGATCCCCTCCCCTGCCTTCGAGGACGCCCACCTCTGGACGACGCCGATGATCCCGTTGACGAGCGGCACCGCCACCATGAGCAGGCCGAGCACCGTGACCCTGCCGATGTTCTCTTCGGGGATGGCCCGGTCGATGAGGTCCCGCATGATGAGCGGCGGGAGCAGCGACACGAG
>DATHYU010000191.1:0-3642 GCA_035458965.1 Acidimicrobiia bacterium
GACGCCATCCCCGACGCGTTCGGCGACGCGCCGGTCGCCGACGTCGACCTGGCGACGCTGCAGGACCCCGGACCGATGGTGGATCGCCTGCACCGCTGGTGGGCCGCCCGCACGCCGTTCGTGATCCGCCTCCACGTCGACGCCCGCGAGCTGCAACGCCGGGATCGCTCCACCGACGCGCCGTGGCAGCTGGGCCCCGACTTCGAGTTCCCCCTGGAGCGCCTGGCGCACCTCGTGTGGGCGAACACCTACGACCTCCGGTCGGGAGAGCCCGTGTGGTGGCACGCGGTGAAGGGACGGCGAGCGGGCCTGACCCCCGGTGGCGCACGAGACGCGACGACCCCGGACGGGCGAGAGGTCTGGGTCGACGGCGGACCGCGAGGCCCCGTCCCGCCGGCGGACGGGACGATCCATCGGCAGTCGGTCGAGGCCGGGACGATCCCCGGTCCGATCGCCCGTGACGACGGTTCCGGGGATCTCGCGGAGGACCAGGCGCGGGCCGTCCTCCACGGCGCGGGGGCGGCGCGCATCATCGCGCCGGCCGGGTCCGGCAAGACCCGGGTGCTCACGCACCGGGTCCGGCACCTGCTCGGCGCCGGGGTGGAGCCGTCCCTGGTGACGGCCGTCGCCTACAACACCCGGGCCGCCGAGGAGCTGCGGGAACGGCTCGGAGCGACGTTCGCGAGCGTCCGGACGATCCACTCGCTCGGCCTCTCGATCCTCAACCGACACCGCCCGGTCGCCGTGGTCGAGGAGCGGGAGGTCCGCCGCATCCTCGAGCCACACGTCCCCGTCCGGCCCCAGCGCAACCAGGACGTCTTCGCTCCCTACATCGAGTCCCTGCAGGCCATCCGCATCGGACTCCGGGATCCCGACGAGATCGAGGCCGAACGCGACGACGTCCCCGGGCTGGCGGCGGTGTTCGATGCGTACCACGGCCACCTGCACGATCACGGCCTCGCCGACTTCGACGAGCAGGTGTACGGCGCCATCGAGGTGCTGCTCGCCGATCCGACGGCCCGCGACGCTGCCCGTGCCTCGGCGCGCCACCTGCTCGTCGACGAGTTCCAGGACCTGACCCCCGCCTATGTGATGCTCCTTCGGCTCGTCGCCCTGCCGGAGCTGCAGGTGTTCGGCGTCGGCGACGACGACCAGGTGATCTACGGGTACGCCGGCGCCGATCCCGGCTACCTCATCGACTTCGACCGCCGGTTCCCCGCAGCCGCCGAGTACGCCCTCGAGGTGAACTACCGGTGCTCCCCAGCGGTGATCGACGCGGCGAGCACCCTCCTGACCAACAGCGAGCGGCGCATCGCGAAGTCCGTGCACGCCCGCCCGGGCCGGGAGCCGTCCGACGAGGACCTGGCCGTCGTCGAGGCGGGCGCGGACGGAGCCGGCGGTGCGGCGGCCCGCCTCGTGGGCGAGTGGATCGACGGAGGGACGCCGCCCGACGGCGTCGCCGTCCTCGCCCGGGTCAACGATGCCCTCCTCCCCGTGCACGCCGCGCTGGCGGAGGCAGGCGTCCCGTTCCGAACGACGCTGGGGCCCTCGCTGCTCGAACGCACCGGCGTCCGGGCTGCGCTCGGCTACCTGCGGATCGCCCTCGACCCCGAGGAGATCCTTCGAGACGACCTCTTCGAGACGATCAAGCGCCCCTCACGACGCATCTCCCGGGCGACCCAGGCCGAGCTGCGCCGACGCCGCCGATGGCGCCTCGACGACCTCGACACCCTCGCGTCCGGGCTCGACGGGCGCGACGCCGACCGGCTCGGCGGCTACGTGGCCGACCTCGCCCGTCTCGCGGCCGTTGCCGCCGACGGGACGGCCGCCGAGATCCTGACGGTCATCCGCGACGAGGTCGGCCTCGGGTCCACGATGACGCTGCTCGACGGATCACGGTCGTCGGCCGACCGCTCGTCACACGTCGACGACCTCGACGCCCTCGTCGAGACGGCGATGCTCCACCCCGACGCCGCAGGGTTCGAACCGTGGCTCGCCAGGATCCTGACGGCCGGCGGAAGCGGTGGCGTGACGCTGTCGTCGATCCACCGGGTGAAGGGTCGCGAGTGGCCCCGCGTCGTCGTCTTCCGTGCCGACGACGGGCTCATGCCGCATCGCCTGTCCGACGACGTCGAGGAGGAGCGCCGGGTGTTCCACGTCGCGATCACCCGCGGCGCCGATCGGGTCGCCGTGGTGTCGGGAGCGCACCCGTCGCCGTTCATCGACGAGATGCTCGGCAGGCCCTTGCGACGGCCGCTGTCGGTGCCGCGGCCGGTCCCGAAGGTGGCGACCCGCGGAACGCGGTTCGTGCTGCCCGACGTCGGCGCCACCATCACCTGGTCCGGCCACACCGGTGTCGTCGACGAGTCGGGCTCGGAGGGTCTCGTGCTGAGGCTCGAGACCGGAGCCACCCTTCGGGTGCCCCGCGGCGCCGACGTCACCGTCGTTGCCGAGGCCCCCCTCGATGCCGCGACGGAGTCCCTCTTCGACGCGCTGCGGGCCTGGCGCCAGCAGACGGCGACCTCTCAAGGGGTGCCCGCCTACGTGGTCTTCCACGACAAGCACCTCCGGGGCATCGCCCGGTCCCGGCCCGCCGACCTCGCTGCGCTGGCTCGATGCGACGGGGTCGGCCCGACCAAGCTGGAGCGCTACGGCGAGGATCTGCTGCGAGTCGTCGAGGAGATGGCGTGACGACGCTGCCGACCATCGAGGAAGAGGTGACCCTGCGCCCGTGGCGATCGGACGACGCGGGCGACCTCCATCGTGCCATGCAGGATCCCGAGATCGACCGGTGGCTCGGCGACGGCGAGCCGTACACCCTCGAGGACGCGTCCCGGTTCATCGAACGAACCGCCGAACGATGGGCGCAGCGCGCGGCGGCCCACTTCGTCGTCGAGGTCGAGGGTCGTCTCGCCGGGTACCTCGGGGTCCTCAACGTCGACGGCGGCACCTGGGAGCTCGTCTACTGGACCCTCCCCGAGTGCCGCGGCGCGGGCGTCGCCCGCCGGGGGGTGGCGACGGCACTTCCCTGGATCGCCGACGCGATCGCCCCTGTCCGGCTGGAGGCCGGCATGCTCGCAGGCAACACCGCGTCGGCGGCCGTCGTCACGGCGAACGGGTTCCGGCTCGACGAGGTGCGCCGCGATACGGGCGTCCTCGACGGAGCACCCCACGACGAGGAGATCTACGTCAGGGGCTGAGGATCAGTCGTCGTCGCCGCGTTCGCCCTTGCCGGGCTTGTCGGTGCGCTGCTGCCCCGGCGAGTCGGGCTTGCCCTTGCCATCGTCCACGGAGGCGGCGTGGGCGGGCCGGCCGTGACCCCGCTTCTCGGCGGAGACGATCTGACCGAGGTTCTTGGGGAGCGACTCGAGGAGCTCCAGCTGCTCCTCGGTCAGCGACTTCTTGAGCTCGCCCCAGCCGAAGTCGTACTCGCCGGCACCCTCGTCCCAGGCCGCGTCGAGGAACCCGTCGAGGTCCTCCAGACCGGCGACCTCGAGAAAGAGCTGGATACGGAAGGCATCCCCGAAGCCGACACCGGCCTCGATGAGGGTCCCGAGGTCTGCTTCGACGGTCTCGACGGCGCCGACCCCGTCGGCGAACTCGGCGGTGAGGAGCTGGATCTTCAACTCGGCTCCGCGGCCG
>DATHYU010000192.1:0-3271 GCA_035458965.1 Acidimicrobiia bacterium
GGAGGCCGTCGCCGCATCCGGGGGCGTTGCGATCCCCGACCCGAGCTTCGCCGGATCGGCCTTCGCGGCGCTCGCCTTCTTCGCGCTGGAGGAGGACTACGGCTTCGACTTCCTCCGGCGGCTGCACGACGCGGGAGCCACCCAGGTCGGCGCGCCGGGCGACGTGGTGACCGGCGTCGCCGAGGGCCAGTACGCCGCAGGGATCACGCTCGACTTCTCGGCCCGCGGCGCCGTCGAGAAGGGATCGCCGATCTCGATCGTCTGGCCGGCTCCCGGCGCGATCGCGCTCTACAGCCCGATCGGCGTGACCGGCGAGGGCGATCTGCCGGAGCGCTTCGTGACCTATGTGCTCGGGAGCGAGGCCCAGTCGGCCATCGCCGGCTCGGGATGGCAGCCGGTTCGTCCCGACGTCGCGTGGGCGGCCGGCGGTCCGCAGATGACCGTGGAGTGGAGCCGGGCGTACCACCGTCAGGAGGAGTTGCTCGCTGCGTATCGGGAGATCTTCGGAGGCTGATCGCCTCACCGGGCCGACGGCGGCGACCCTCGTCGCCGCCGCCCTCGTCGCGTTCGTCGGGTTCCCCCTCGTCGAACTGATCCGGGAATCGGGCGGTGCCCTCGTCGGGGGCGCCTCCCAGGAGGCCGGCACCGGCCAAGCCGTCGTCAACTCGCTCGTCACCTCGTTCGCCGCCACCCTGATCGCCATCGCGGTCGGCGTCGGCACCGCACTCGTCACGGAGCGCTCCCGCCGGTCTCGGGTGCTGCGCACGGCCGTGATCGTGCCGCTCCTCGTGCCGCCCTTCGTCTCCGCCGTGGCCTTCACCCGGGCCTTCGGACCCGGCGGGCTGCTCGACGACGTCGCCGGTCTCACCCTCCCGGGGCTGGTCGGTCCGGTCGGGATCGTGCTCGTGATGGGTGTCCATGCAGCCCCGCTCGTCTACCTGGTCGTCGCCGCGTCGCTCGCCTCCCGCGCCCGCCCGGAGCTGGAGTGGGCAGGGCGCGTGGCGGGCGGATCGCGGTCCTTCGTCCTGCGCAGGGTCACGCTGCCGCTGCTCGGCCCGGCGATCGCCGGCGGGGCGGCTCTGGCCTTCGTCGTGTCGATGAACTCCTTCGGCATTCCGGCGGTCCTCGGCATCCCGGCCGGCTTCCCGACGATCACGACCCGGATCTACTCGGACCTCGCGCGGTCTGCGGATCCGGCCTCGTTCGAGCGGGCGCTCGTGCTCGCCGCCGTGCTCGTCGCCGTGGTGCTCATCGTGGTCATCACGGGCGACCGGTTCGTCCGGCGGGCGGTGCGCGGGCGGCACGCCGGGTCGGCGCGCGAGCCCGCCCGGCCGGAGTCGGGGCCCGGCGGAGCCATCGTGGTCTGGGCGTACGTCGTCCTGACCACCGGCGTCCCGCTCGCCGCTCTCACCCTCACGGGCCTGACGAAGGCGGTCGGCCTGGCTCCCGTGCCGTCCAACTGGACGCTCGGCAACTTCGCGGAGGCGTGGTCCGGAGGTGCCTGGGGTGCCGCCGGACGCAGTCTTCTCCTCGCCGCCACCGCGGCCACGGTGGCTGCCGTCCTCGGAGTGCTCGCGAGCGCCCGCTCGTCGCCGACCTGGCCGGGAAGCGTGACCGCTGCCGCGTTCGCCGTTCCCGGATCGGCGCTCGCCGTCGCCGTGCTCCTCGCGTACGGGCCCTGGCTGCGGGACACGGTGCTCATCGTCCTCGTCGCCTACCTGGCCAAGTTCTGGGCACTGGCGGACCGGTCCATCGCCGGCTCGCTCGGGGCGATCGATCGGGATGCGACGAGGGCGGCACGCGTGTCCGGGGCCCCGAAGGCGCTCACCCTCCGGAGGATCGTGGTTCCCATGGTGCGGCCGGCCGTGACCGCGGCGTGGCTGCTCGTGTTCCTGTTCGGGCTCCACGAGTTGACCATGTCGAGCCTGCTCTACGGACCGGGCACCGCCACCCTGGCCGTGCACACGCTCAACGTCCAGCAGCTGGGCGACATCACGGTCACGGCGGCGCTGGCCGTGCTGCTCACGCTCCCCGGGCTGGTCACCGCCGTCGTGGTGGGGCGGAGGCGGTCGGCATGACCGTGGCGCTCGAGATCACCGGTCTCCACGTCACCCTCGACGGCCACCCTGTCCTTCGAGGCCTCGACCTGACGGTGGCGCCCCGCGAGGTCATGGCGCTCCTGGGACCGAGCGGGAGCGGCAAGACGACCCTGCTGTCGACCGTCGCCGGGTTCGTGGAGCCGGCCGGGGGGACCATCGTGGTCGGGGGCCGGACGGTGAGCGGTGCGGGGATCCACGAGCCGCCCGAGGCCCGGGACCTCGGCTTCGTCTTCCAGAGCTACGCGCTCTGGCCGCATCTGAGCGCGCTGGACACGGTGGCGTTCCCCATCGAGGCGGGCGGCGGGTCGCGTCCGGAGGCGCGTCGTCGGGCGAAGCGGGTCCTGGACGCCCTCGGCATCGGTGAGCTCGCCGACCGCCGGCCCGCCGACCTGTCGGGAGGTCAGCAGCAACGGGTCGGTCTCGCCCGAGCGCTCGCCCGGGCCGCATCGCTCTTCCTGCTCGACGAGCCGACCGCCCATCTCGACGGTCCGACCCGGGGCGCCGCAGAGGCGCTGATCGCTCGCCAGCGACGCGAGGCGGGATCCGCCGCCGTCTACGCGACGCACGACCCGGGTGAGGCGTTTGCCGTCGCGGACCGCGTCGCCCTCCTCCGTGACGGGGCCGTCGTCCAGGTCGGCGCGCCCGAGGCCGTCTACGCCCACCCGGTGGACGCGTGGGCGGCCCGTCTCACCGGTCCGGTCTCGGTCGTCGAGGTGCACCAGCGAGCGGGAGCGGTCGTCGTCGGGGAGGCCGAGATGCCTGCCGACGGCGCAGGCGATGGCCCGGCGACGGTGGCCATCCGCCCGGAGTGGGTGCGGCTCGGGGGCCCGGCACCCGGTGTCGTCCAGGCCACCCGGTTTCGCGGGCCGCACACGGACGTGACCCTCGACACGCCGGTCGGAGAGGTGGAGGTTCGGGTGGCCGGGCGGCCGGCCCCCCGGGCCGGTGAGCGGGTCGGCTGGACCGTCGACCGGGTGCACCGGCTGGGTCGACCGCCGCCGGGTCAGGCCTTGCCGTAGAGCCGCAGCAGCGGCAGCAACATCGCCTCTTCCCGGGCGAGATCCTCGAGGAGGTGGGCCCGCATCGTCTCGCGGTGGCCGGCGAGCCCGGGGTCGGACTCGATGCGCGCCGCCGTCGCCTCGAGCCCGTCGGAGACGTCGACGCCCCGGGCG
>DATHYU010000193.1:0-6706 GCA_035458965.1 Acidimicrobiia bacterium
CCTTGAATGCCGAGGCCGGCGGATAGAGACCCTGGATCGCGAAGTTGTTCAGGGCGGACGTCTCGGAGATCTGGGCCCATTCCTCGGTCGTGATCCGGCCGTCCACGAAGAGCGACGGGTCATAGGACGGCACGGAGGCCATGGCGAGCACGGATCCGTCCGTGACGTCGACCACGATCGCCGAAGCCCGCCGGACGAACTCACCCGTGCGGCGCGACACCCGGATGCCGTCGATGAGCGATGATTCCACGACCTCCTGGAGGTCGACATCGATGGTGGTGACCACGGAGCCGCCGGGCACCGGCGGGGTCTCCTCGAGCACGCCGAGGATCTCACCGCGGGCGTTGACCTGGTAGGTGATCTTGCCCGGGGTGCCTCGCAGCAGGGCGTCGTACCACTTCTCCACGCCGAACTTCCCCACCCGGTCGTTCTGCGTGATGCCGCCGATGCCGAGCTCGTCCTCACCCGGGAACCCGACGTAGCCGACGACGTGCGCCGCCGTCTCGCCGAGCGGGTAGATGCGGACGGGAAGCGGCTCGACGGCGACGCCCGGGAAGTTCTCGATGTGCTCGAGCACGAACGTCGCCGTCTCCTGGCTCAGCTGCCCACCCACCGTGAACCGGCTGCCCTCGGGACGGTCGTCGAAGGCGTGGCGCACGTCGGCGACCGGCCAGTCGAGGAGTGCCGCGAGATTGCGGTGCAACTCCTCGGTCCGCTCCTCCGGGATCAGCTGGGGGTCGACGACCAGCTGCAACGACGCAACGGTTCCCGCCATGACGTCGCGACCGCCGGCGGCGAGGATGTCGCCCCGCGGGGGCTCGATCTCGACGACGCGCAGCTGCTGGGACTGCGCCACCGCCAGGGCGGAGTCGATCGACGTGACCTGCAGGTACCAGAGGCGGAGCCCGAGCACGGTGAACAGCCCGATGAACAAGAGACCGACGCCGGCGAGCCGCCAGCCGGGCTTCACAGCTGCCACCCTCCGGCCCGGCGCCGCTGGACCTCGAGCAGGCGCGACGCGATCGGGAGCACCACGATGCCGAGGACGAGGTTGTAGGCGGCGGGGAGGAGCATCTTGCGCACGAGACCGGCGTCGGCGAGCGTCTTCTGACCGAAGATCGTACTGAGGATCGCGAAGAGCGCGAGGGCCCCCAACGAGAGTGCGAACACGGCCGGCCCCACCAGCGTGACGTCGTCGGCCAGGCGATCGCGGATCCGGACCGTGACGAAGGCGGTGACCGACAACGTCAGTGCCCACAGCCCGAGCACCGAGTCGGCGAGGAGGTCCTCGAAGAACCCGGTCAGGAACCCCGTGAGGAGCGCGGCTTCGGGGCTCAGATGGCGGCTCAGGGCGATCACGACCAGGATGCCGAGCGCCGGCGCCGCCTCGAACGGACGAAGCCGGGCGAACAGCGTCGTCTGCACCGACAGCGCGACGACGACGAACACGACGACGATGATCGCCCGCCGGTACTTCACGGTGTCGTCCCGGCGGTCTCGCCGATCGGCGTCTCCTCCGGCTCGCCCTCCGAGGGCGGTCCCTGATCCTCCACCGGCACGGTGACGGGAGTGCCCGTGTCCTCCTCGATGTCGACGAGCGCCGCCTCGTCCTGGGTGAACACGAGGACCTTCACGAAGTCGATCCGGCTCAGCTCCGCCGTCGGCACGGCCGAGGTCCGCAGCGAGAACCCGACCTGGGCACGGGCCGACTCGAGCACGCGTCCGACGCTGATCCCGGCCGGGAATCGGCCGTCGGCGGAGACGAGGAGGTCTCCCTCGAGGATGGCGGCATCCGTGTTGAACATCTCGAGGGTCATCGGACCGTTGCCGCGACCGGTCACCACCCCCGTCTCGCCGGTGCGCTCGATCCGCACCGCGACCCGGACGGTCGGATCGGTGATCAGGCGGATTCGGGCGGTCTGGTTGGTCACCGAGATCACCCGGCCGACGAGGCCGCCCTCGTCGACGACCGGCATGTCGATGGCGATGCCCGCCTCGCGACCCTTGTCGATGACCCGGATGTGGTCGAACTCGGAGATGCCCACGGCGAAGACCTGGGCCGTGATGGTGGCGAGGTCCTCGGGTGGCTCGACGCCGAGGATGTCCTCGAGCTCTCGCACCCTGGCCTCGAGGGCGGTCGTCTCCTGCAGCTGGGCCTCGAGCTGGGACACCTCGTCGCGGAGACGACGGTTCTCCTCACGGAGCGAGACGATGTCGCTGATGCCTTCGACGGCATCCACGAGCGGTGACGTGACGCTGCTCACGAACCGCTGAACGGGGGCGAACACGGCCTGCGTCCCGTCCCGCAGGGTCTCCCCCAGCCCGCCCGAGCCCGACGAGCGGACGTCGAAGGTCACGAGGACGAGGGAGAGGGCGACGAGGCCGAGGAACACGCCGGTGGCGCGGTCGACTCCCGATGGGCGCCACATCAGAGACCCCGGAGGACTCCGAGGCCGGGCATCACAACGTCCGGTCGGCCGAGGAGGACAGGACTCCCGAGAGGCGGTCGAACTCCTCGAGCGCCTTGCCGGAGCCGACCACGACCGACTGCAGCGGCCGCTCGGCCGTCACGACCGGGGTGCCCGTCTCGTTGGCGATCCGCACGTCGAGGCCTCGCAGCAGGGCGCCGCCGCCGGTGAGGACGATGCCACGCTCCATGGTGTCGGCGGCCAGCTCGGGCGGCGTCTTGTCGAGGCAGAACTTGACCGCGTCGACGACGGCCTGCACCGGCTCCTCGATCGCCTCGCGGACCTCGGAGGCCGAGACGACGACCGTCTTCGGCAGGCCCGTGACCAGATCGCGACCGCGGATCTCGGCGTTGGGCTCGTCGGAGAAGGGCCACGCCGACCCGATGGCCATCTTCAGCTGCTCGGCGGTGCGGTCGCCGAGGAGCAGGTTGTACTCCTTCTTCACCCAGGCGATGATCGCCTCGTCGATCTCGTCGCCGCCGATGCGGACGCTCTTGGAGACGACGATGCCACCGAGGGAGAACACGGCCACCTCGGTCGTGCCGCCGCCGATGTCGACGATCATCGAGCCGCTCGGCTCGTGGACCGGGAGGTTCACCCCGATGGCGGCCGCCATCGGCTCCTCGATCGTGTAGGCGGTGCGGGCGCCGGCGTGGTAGGCCGCCTCCTCGACGGCGCGACGCTCGACGCCGGTGATGCCGGAGGGGACGCAGACGATGATGCGAGGACGCGCCCAGCGCCGTGGCTGCACCTTCTTGATGAAGTAGCGGAGCATCTTCTCGGTGATGTCGAAGTCGGCGATGACACCGTCCCGAAGCGGCCGGATGGCCTGGATGTGCGACGGCGTCCGGCCGATCATCCGCTTCGCCTCCATGCCCACGGCGAGCGCGCGGCTGTCGCGCGTGTTGATCGCGACGACCGATGGCTCGTTCAAGACGATGCCGTGGCCGCGCACGTACACGAGCGTGTTGGCGGTCCCGAGGTCGATCGCCATATCGCGAGAGGCGATCGAAAGCAGACTGGACATGGGTGTTTTCCCCTGTTCCGTTGGCGGGAGTGTAACCGAGGCCTCGTTAGAAGAACAGCGAGAGTTCGCGCTCTGCGGAGTCGGGCGAGTCCGATCCGTGGACGAGGTTCTCGGTCACGATCGTGCAGTAGTCGCCGCGGATCGTCCCCGGACCGGCCTCACGGGGGTTCGTGGCGCCCATGAGCGTCCGTGCGACGGAGATCGCCTCCTCACCGGACCACTCCATGGCGACGACGGGGCCCCGGGTGACGAAGTCGAGGAGCTCCGGGAAGAACGGCTTCTCGACGTGCTCGGCGTAGTGGCGCCGAGCGAGGTCCTCGTCGATGTGCAGCATGCGCATCTTCTCGAGGCGCAGTCCCTTGCGCTCGAAACGCGAGACGACCTCGCCGACGAGGCCGCGTTCGACCCCGTCGGGCTTGACCATGACGAACGTGTTCTGAAGGGCCACGCGTGTGAACTCCTGATGCTGAGAAGGGCGGTCAGGTGATGCTACGTCGTCCTGGTCCGCTACGCAGGTCGAGGGCGCTGCGAGCCTCGCCCACGAGGTAGAGCGAGCCCGTCACGAGCACCGGGCCGCCCGAGCCCCGCGCCACCTTCAGTGCCTCGGCCACCGACGGATGGGCCGTCGCCGGGACGCCGAGCACCTCTGCTGCCAACGCGGCGAGCCGGTCGGGAGGCATCGCCCGCTCCGACTCGCGGGCCGCCGTGGCCCGTATCGACGTCACCCTTCCGCGCAGGCCTTCCAGGACGTTCACCACGTCCTTGTCGGCCATCACCCCGATCACGACCTCCCAGGACGTCGAGGGGAATTCGCGGGCGAGGGCGCCACCGAGGGTCTCGGCGCCGTGGGGATTGTGGGCGCCGTCGAGCATCAGCGGAGGGTCGCGGTGCACCAGCTCCATCCTTCCTGGGAGGCGGACCGTGGCGGCGGCCTCGCGCAGCGCCCCGAGGTCCAACGATCGGCCGAAGAGCCCTTCGATCGCTGCCACGGCGGTGAGGAGGTTGTCGACCTGATGCCTCCCGTGCACACCGAGATTGACCTCGTCGTAGTCGCCTTCGGCGCCTGCGATGTCGACGACCCAGCCGCCGAACGCCTGGGTCACCTCGGTGGCTCGCACGTCCCGGTCCACCTGCAGCCACCGCGAGCCGGTCTCCTCCACGCGGCGGGCCGCCACGGCCATCGCCTCCTCGGGAAGGACCCCGGTGACGAGCGTCCGGTCGTTCCCGAGGATCGCCAGCTTCTCCCCCGCGATCTCGGCGATGGTGTCGCCGAGATACTCCTGGTGCTCGAGGCCGATCGTGGTCACCACCGCCACCTCTGCATCGACGACGTTGGTGGCGTCGAGCCGCCCGCCGAGACCCGTCTCGATGACGGCCACGTCGACGGTGCGCTCGGAGAACCAGGTGAAGGCGAGGGCGGTCGTCAGCTCGAAATAGGTGATCGGGTCTCCCGACCGCTCCTCGAGGAACGTGACGAAGGGCTCGAGGCCGGCGACGGCCTCGACGAACTGGTCGGCGGTCATGATCTCGCCCGACACCTCGTACCGCTCCTCGACCCGCTCGAGATGGGGCGAGGTGAACAGGCCGGTGGTGAGCCCGTGCGCCCGCAGGATCGCCGCCGTGAGGCGCGACGTCGACGTCTTGCCGTTCGTGCCGGCGACGTGGATCACCGGGTACCCGTCCTGGGGACCGGCCAGGACGTCCAGCAACCCGCGGATGCGGTCGAGCCCGGGTTTGACCCCGCGCCCGATGTGGGCGTCCAGGTAGGCCAGGGCCCCGTCGTGATCGGTGATGTCCGGCACTCCGCAGGCTCCTACGAGAGCTCGTCGAGTTGCGTCTGGAGCTTGTCGAGCCGCGCCTGGAGCTCCTCGGCCTTGGCGCGTTCCTTCGCGACGACCGCTTCGGGCGCACGCGCCACGAAGTTCTCGTTGGCGAGCTTCGCCTGTGCCTTCGAGAGCACGCCCTCGGCGTCGGCGATCGCCTTCGACAGCCGCTCGCGCTCGGCATCGACGTCGACGATTCCCTCGAGCGAGATGAAGGCCTGGACCGAGCCGGACACGATGCGGGTCCGGCCCTCGCGATCGGGCTCGTTCGCCCAGGTCGGGGTGAACGATGCAATGGAGGCGAACTGGGTCGTCCACCAGTCCTCGGCGAGCCCGTCGGGATCGACGATCACGACGTCGAGAGGATGCCGTGGCGAGAGGCCGTGCTCGGCACGGAAACGACGGATCTTCGTCACGAGGTCCTGGAAGGTGTCGAACGATGCGGGCGCCTCGACCGCAGGCGGCTGCGGCCACGTCGATCCGGCGAGGAGGTCGCCGCCGACGAGATGCGACCAGAGCTCCTCCGTCACGAACGGGATCACCGGGTGGAAGAGCTTGAGGAGGTCCCGCAGCACCACGCCGACGGTCTGGGCGTAGGCGCCGTGGTCGCCGTCGCGAATGGGCGCCTTGGCGAGCTCGAGATACCAGTCGAAGACCTCCGACCAGGCGAAGCTGTACAGGCGGCCGTAGGCATCCGAGAACCGGTACTCGTCGAGCAGCCCGTTCACCTCGGCCGTGACCTCGTGGAGGCGCGCCAGGATCCAGGCGGCCTCGGGACCCGGCGACTGCGGATATCCGCCCTCGGCGGGCACATCCGACACGTTGGTCATCCCGAACCGGACCGCGTTCCAGAGCTTGTTGCCGAATCGGCGAGCGGCGTCCACCCATTCGATCTGGAACGGCACGTCCTGACCGGGCGCGGCAGCCTGGATCAGCGCGAGCCGCAGGGCATCGGCACCGTGCTCCTCGACGACATCGAGCGGATCGAGGGCGTTGCCGAGGCTCTTCGACATCTTCCGTCCGTCGGCGGCCCGCACGAGGCCGTGGATGATGACGTCCGAGAAGGGCTTCTCTCCGGGGAAGTGGATGCCCATCTTGATCATCCGGGCCACCCAGAAATAGATGATGTCGAACCCGGTGATGAGGATGTCGTTCGGGTAGAACCGCTCCATGTCCGCGGTGTCCTCCGGCCACCCGAGGGTGGAGAAGGGGAAGAGCGCAGACGAGAACCACGTGTCGAGAACGTCGGCGTCCTGGCTGAGCCCGCTGCCTCCACACGAGGCGCAGGCGGAGGGATCCTCGGTCGCCACCGTCACGTGGTCGCAGGCATCGCAATACCAGGCGGGAATCCGGTGGCCCCACCAGATCTGACGCGAGATCGTCCAGTC
>DATHYU010000194.1:0-3403 GCA_035458965.1 Acidimicrobiia bacterium
TGGGTGATCGCCTCCACCTTCGGGATCAGCTTGCCTGCGAACTCCTCGTACACGTCTTGGTGGATCATCGCCCGGGAGCAGGCCGAGCACTTCTGGCCCTGGAACCCGAAGGCCGAGCGGATCGCATCCGCGGCGGCAGCCGCGTGGTCGGCGGTCTCGTCGACGATGAGAGCGTCCTTGCCCCCCATCTCCATGTACGCGCGCTTCAGCCAGCGTTGCCCGGGGTGGACCTTCGCCGCACGCTCGGCGATGCGGATCCCGACCTCCTTCGACCCGGTGAAGTTGACGAACCGGGTCCGCGGGTGGTCGACGAGCAGGTCGCCGATCTCCCCGCCGGGACCAGGCAGGTAGTTGATGACACCGCCCGGGAAGCCCGCCTCGGCGACGATCTCCATCCAGACCGAGCCGAGCACGGGCGTGTTGGAGGCCGGTTTGAGCACCACGGTGTTGCCGGCGAGCACCGGCCCGATCGTCATCCCGACCAGGATCGCCAGGGGGAAGTTCCAGGGCGGGATCACCACCCCGGCGCCCATGGCGACGAGATGCGACTCGTTCTCTTCGCCCCGGTGGTGATGCACCGGGACCGGCTCGCCCAGCCGCACGGCCTCGCGCGCGTAGTACTCGCAGAAGTCGATCGCCTCGGCCACGTCGGCCTCGGCTTCGAGCCAGTTCTTCCCCGCCTCGAACACCTGCCATGCGGCGAGCTCATACGTGCGGGCGCGCATGAGGGCGGCGAGCTTCACACCGAACCGCGCCCGTTCGGCGGCATCGAGCGCCGACCATGCCGGAAAGGCCTCCCAGGCGGCGTCGAGTGCCCGCTCGGCCTCCGACGCGCCGGCCGAGGCGGCTGTTCCGATCCGCCGATCGGGCTGCGCCGGATCGACGCTCTCGATCACCTGGCCCGTCTCCGTGGGCTCCCCGCCGATGACCAGGGGGGCATGGAGGCCGAGACGCTCCTCGACACCGGCGAGCGCGAGCTCGAACGCCACCTTCGCAGCGGCCTGGGTGAAGTCGGAATACGGCTCGGGACGGTACGGCTCGAACATCGGGCTCCTCTCGACTCGGCACCCAGTATGACCACCGAATCCCGTGCGGCCAGTGTCATCTAGCCTTGGTTCGCATGGAGATCCCCTTCGACCCCGGTGCAGAGGCAATCCACATCCGGGCCCGCCTCGAAGAGCTCGCCGCCCGACCGACGTGGGGGCCCCGGAAGATCCACCTGCGCATCGCCACACCGAACCTGCGGGCGATCGTCCGGGAACGGTCGACCGTCCTCGACGCGGCGAACGACGGCGACCTCGCCGAGCTCGCCGACCTGCTGTGGTCGGGCGTCACCTACGACGAGATGTCCGTGGCCGTGGAGATCCTCCGACGCCGCCCTGCCCTCGTCACGCGGGATCGCATCGAGCGCTGGCGCGGCTGGCTCGACCAGTGGGGTGTGACCGACGAGCTGGCCTCGGTGGTCCGCCAGTGGCTCGCCGCCGACCCCGGCGAACGCTACGGCTATGTCGAGTCCCTTGCCGCCAGCGACGACGTCTGGACGCGCCGTCTCGGGATCGCGTCGACCGTCCTCCTGAGCAGGGAGGGACGAGAGCTCGATCGGACCCTGGCGCTCCTCGACGGGACGCTCGGCGACCGCCGCCGCATGATCGTGAACGCCGTCTCCTGGGCCCTCCGCGAGATCGCCAAGAGCGACCCGGACAAGGTCCAACGGTATGTGGAGGAGAACCACGACCGCCTCCCCGCCCGGGTGCGCCTCGAGGTCTGGAACAAGCTGCGGACCGGCCGCAAGGACGGGTCACCGGCGAAGACGATCCGCACCCGCCTGGACCGGGCACGCGCCCGATCCGGCGAACGCCGGACACGCCCGCGCGACCGGACGAAGGACTGATCAACCGGCGGCGAGCTCTTCCGGCCGCCAGGTCCGGCGCCGATCGTCGACCCCGCCGAGCAGCACGCGGGCGACGACCAGGAAGAGGATGAGGACCCCCAGCGCGACCTCCCGGGGCAGTCCGGCGACCGACACGATCAGCCCCCAGATCAGCGGCCCGAGGATCGTCGCGAACCGCCCGACGGTGGCGTACAGGCCGTAGAACTCCCCGAGGTACCGGGGCGGAGAGAGCACCTGCATGTAGACCCGATCGGCGGCCCACGTCGCACCGAGGGCGAGGCCGCCGAGCACGCCGAGCGGCCACGCCAGCGGTCGGATGTCGGCGACGCCGGCGATGATCCCGAGGCTGATCGCCACCATCCAGGTGTGGAGGGTCCCGTGCAGCAGGAGCCGCGGCCCGTGGCGGTCGACGATGCGTCCCCCGCCGATTCCGCCGATGACCGCCCCCGCGATCGCCACCGCGAGGAGGAGCTGGACCTCGCCATCGGTGAACGCGAGTTCCTCGATCACGTAGATCGTGAGGAACCCGCCGATGAGCGTGTTGATCGCATCGCTGTAGAAGAACCGGCCGACGAGGAAACGGGCCATGCCGTCGTAGGTGCGGGCGCGACGCCAGGTCTGAACGAGGCGCCTGACCGACTGCGAGAACGGGGGCAGGGGCCCGCGCTCCGCCGCCCGGGGCCGCTCCTTGACGAACAGGAACGTCGGCACGGCGAACAGGAGGAACAGGACGGCGATGACCCGGAAGACGGCCGCCTCTCCCTCGCCGTGCTCGAGCTCGGTCCCCACGAGCAGGGCCACAGGGTCGACCCGCGTCGACAGGACCACGGCTCCGATGCCGACCGCGATGAAGGAGCCGATGTAGCCCACGCCGATGCCGACCCCCGACACGCGCCCGATCGTCTCCGGCGTCGACACGTCGGGGAGCATCGCGTCGTAGACCACCGACCCCAGATTGAAGCCCACCAGCGCGATCGAGAACAGGAGGAGCGAGACGGCGATCCCGGCCGTGGCGAGGAAGAAGGTCGGGACGACCGCGAGGAGCGTCAGCGGGAACAGGTAGTGCCGGCGGCTCCCGACGTGGTCACTGCGGGCGCCGATCCACGGTCCGAGGACGATGACCACGAGCATCGCCGCGTTGAGGGCCAGCGCCAGCGCGAGATCGACCGAACCCGTCCGGCCGAGCCAGTCCGGGAGGCCGTCGCCGTGCTCGGTGAGCCACTGCGGGAAGTACAGCGATCCCACGCCGAGAGCGAAGATCGTGTTGGCGAGGTCGTAGACGGCCCAGGAGACCGTGCTGCGACGGGTCGGGATCCACTCCCTGGTCGTGGTCACGGCCGGGAATGTATCAGGGCCGTCCAGCGCTCAGGGCACCCGGCTCACGCGGCCTCGGGCATCGCCCCGATGCAGACCTCGCACGTCGGCTCGGGGCACCGCTCGACTTCTTCCGCCTCGAGACCCAGCGCCAGCAGCCAGGCCTCGGTCGGCGTCGGGCGGTCGCCCGCCGGCGCG
>DATHYU010000195.1:0-7023 GCA_035458965.1 Acidimicrobiia bacterium
AGGCGGCGTACGCGGGAGCCATGTCGACTGCCGGCGCCGGCCTGCTCGCCCGGCTGCGCGCCTCCACCCGCCTCGTGACGCTGCGACGAGCGGCAAACGCCGCCGACGACGGGACTTCCACCCTCGCTGACCTGTACGGTCGGTTCACGGAGGGATTCGAGGAGACGGATGTCGCGGCTGCCGCCGCGGTGCTGGCAGGGGAAGGAGCAGACCCGTGATCGACGTGATCGACCTCGCGAAGGTCGAGATGCACCTTCACATCGAGGGCACGCTCGAGCCGGAGCACATGTTCTCGCTCGCCGCCCGCAACGGCGTGTCGCTTCCGTTCGGGTCGGTGGACGAGGTCCGGGCGGCGTACGAGTTCACCGACCTCCAGTCCTTCCTCGACATCTACTACCAGGGGGCGGAAGCGCTTCGCGAGCCCGCTGACTTCGACGATCTCATGTGGGCCTACCTCCAGCGGGCCCATGCCGACGGGGTCCGCCACGCGGAGATGTTCTTCGACCCCCAGACCCACACCGACCGCGGCATCGGGTTCGACGTGTTCATGGAGGGCTTCGGGGCCGCTCGTGCGCGGGCGGAGGCCGAGCTCGGGGTGACCTCCCTGCTCATCATGTGCTTCCTCCGCCATCTGCCCGAGTCGGCGGCGATCGAGACCCTCGAGGCCGCCGAGCCGCACCTCGACCAGATCGCCGGCGTCGGTCTCGATTCGTCGGAGATGGGGTTCCCGCCCTCCGACTTCGCCCGCGTCTACGGGATGGCCCGCGATGCGGGCTTGCGCCTCGTCGCCCATGCAGGTGAGGAGGGTCCCCCCGAGTACATCTGGGAGGCGCTCGACGTCCTGGGCGTCGAGCGCCTCGAGCACGGCGTCAGGGCCGAGGAGGACGACGCGCTCGTGGAGCGGCTCGTCGGCGATCGGATCCCCCTCACGATGTGCCCCCTGTCGAACGTCAGGCTGCGGGTCTTCGACCGGATCGAGGACCACAACCTGCGGCGGCTTCTCGATCGAGGCGTGCTGGTGACGATCAACTCGGACGACCCCGCCTACTTCGGCGGGTACGTCGGTGACAACTACCGGGCCGTGCGAGACGGTCTCGGCGCCTCGGACGACGAGCTCCGGCTGCTGGCCAGGAACTCGATCGAAGCATCGTGGATGCCCGACGACCAGAAGGCGCGGCTGCTCGGTGCCTGAGTCCGTCCGGGACCTGTCCGTCCGATAGCCTCACCGCATGGACTTCCGCCCATCAGAGGAGCACGAGGCGTTCCGTCGGGTCGTGCGCGACTTCGCCGAGGCCGAGATCGCCCCCCATGCGGCCGAGTGGGACCGCGACCACACGTTCCCGGTCGACGTGGTTCGGAAGATGGGCGACCTCGGGCTCTTCGGGCTGCCGTTCTCCGAGGAGTACGGCGGCGCCGAGGCCGACTTCGTGACCCTGTGCATCGCGATCGAAGAGATCGCCCGGGTCGACGCCTCGATGGCCATCACCCTGGAGGCCGGGGTCGGCCTCGGCGCGAACCCGATTCACGAGTTCGGCACCCCTCTCCAGAAGGATCGCTGGCTGCCGGCCCTCGTCGCCGGGAGGGCCCTCGCCGCGTTCGGCCTCACCGAGCCCGACGGCGGGTCGGATGCCGGGACCACCCGCACCACCGCCGTGCCCGAAGGTGACGAGTGGGTGATCAACGGCGAGAAGGCGTTCATCACCAATTGCGGCACCGAGCTCACCTCGCTCGTGACGGTCACCGCCCGCACGCCCGACGGCGGGATCTCGGCGTTCATCGTGCCCGCCGGCACTCCGGGGATGAGCATCGAGCCGGCCTATCGCAAGATGGGCTGGCACGCCTCCGACACCCATCCGATCGTGTTCAGCGACTGCCGGGTCCCCCTCGACCATCTGCTCGGTGAGCAGGGGAGGGGCTTCCACCAGTTCCTCGCCACCCTCGACGACGGGCGGGTCGCCATCGCCGCCATGGCCGTCGGCATCCTCCAGGGGTGCCTCGACGAGGCCGTGCGGTACGCCAAGGACCGAACCGCCTTCGGCCGCCCCATCGGAGCCAATCAGTCGATCGCCTTCGCCCTCGCCGACGTCGAGGTCGCCCTCGAGAGCGCCCGGCTCCTCACCTACCAGGCGGCGTGGCGCAAGGACGAGGGGCTCCCGTTCAAGCAGCAGGCGGCGCACGCCAAGCTGTTCGCCACCGAAGCCGCGGTCGACGCGACTCGCACCGCGGTGCAGGTGTTCGGCGGGGCCGGATACATCGATGAGACCCCTGTCTCCCGGTTCTACCGGGACGCCAAGGTGCTCGAGATCGGCGAGGGAACGAGCGAGATCCAGCGGCTCGTCATCGCGCGCGGACTCGGACTTCCCGTCGACTGAGCGGTCCTCGCGGGTGCCCCCCTCCGTCAGCCGTCCTTCGGCCGACTGCTTTCCTCCGCCAGGGGGGAGGAACCTCGGCTTCCGGGTTCTCTCCCGGGAGGGGGGAGGGGGTCACAACCCGCAACCGGTCAGAGCAGCCCGCGCAGCGCCTCCGCGTCGCCCACCGGGGCCAGGCAGGCGAAGTCCTCGCAGACGTAGGCGAGCGTCTCGCCGTCGCGGTACCGGTCGGCGAGCAGCGGCACGGTGCCGTCCGGCTCCCCGGACGCCATCGCCACGGCGACGTGGGGTCGGTATCGCTCGGACGCCACCGACGCCAACTCCGTGGCGGCCGGACCGACGACGGCGAGCTCCTTCGGTCCCCGCACCATCGTGTGGACGACGCCGAGAAGATGCCCGACCGCCTGGGGGTACCGGTCGATCAGCTGCCCGGCGGCCAGCACCGACCGTTCGACCGCCTCCGTGTAGCGGTGGTCTCCGGTCAACAGGCCCACCAGCTGGGCGGCCTCGGCCAGGAGTGAGCTGCCCGATGGAGACGGGTTGTCCATGACGTCCCGGGGCCGGGTGATGAGCGCTTCGGCATCGTCGGCGGTCGAGAACCATCCGCCGTCGGGATCGGCGAACCGCTCGATCGCCGTGTCGACCAGGTCCCGGGCTGCGACGAACCACTCCGTCTCACCGGTCGCCTGATAGAGCGCCAGGAGGCCCAGGGCATAGGCGCCGTGGTCCTCGAGGAATCCCCGACCCGAGGTGCGGCCCTTGCCCCACGAGCGCAGCAGCCGTTCGTCGCCGTCCCGCAGTTCGGACAGCACGAAGCGGGCGTTGGCCCGGGCCGCCTCCAGGTAGCGGTCCTCCCCGAGAGCGGCTCCCGCCTCGGCGAGCGCCCGCAGCATCAGCCCGTTCCAGGCCGTCACCACCTTGTCGTCGAGGCCCGGGCGCACCCGGCCCTCCCGGCGCTCGAAGAGTCGCCGGCGCACCCGGCCGACCGCCTCTCGCAGCGCCTCCGGGGTCGTGCCGTGATCGGCCGCCACCTCGCCGAGCTCTCGCACCAGGCGCAGGTGATTGGCCCCCTCGAAGTTGCCGCCCTCGGTCACGCCGTACAGGGCGGCGACCGCCGGCCCGTCATCGGGCCCGGCGACCTCGAGGAACTCGGCGAGGGACCACACGTAGAACCTGCCCTCCTCGCCCTCGGAGTCGGCATCCTCGGCGGACAGGAACCCGCCGTGATCGCCGGTCAGGTCGCGGAGCACGTACTCGATCGTGTCGATCGCCACGTCCCGGAAGGCGGCTACTCCCAGCTCGCGCCACCCCCACAGATAGAGGCGGGCCAGCTGGGCGTTGTCGTAGAGCATCTTCTCGAAGTGGGGGATCTCCCACTCCCGGTCCACGCTGTAGCGGGCGAAGCCGCCGCCCACGTGGTCCCGGATGCCGCCCGCCGCCATGGCCGACAGGGCATGACCGAGCACCGAACGGGCCTCGGAGGCCCACTCCTCGTCGACGGTCCGCAGGAGGAACTCGAGGGACGGCTGCTGGGGAAACTTCGGGGCGCCGCCGAACCCGCCGTATGTGGCGTCGGCGTTCCCGACGATCCGCCGATACGCCGCCTCCAGGTGTGTCCGGTCCGGCAGCTCCGATGTCGGCTCGACCCGCTGTCCGATCGTGGCCGCCAGCCGTCCGGCCTGATCGACGACCTCGGACCGGCGCTCCACCCAGGCCTCGGACACCGCACCCATGACGCGGAGGAAGGAGGGGTGGCCGTGACGGTCATCGGGCGGGAAGTAGGTTCCGGCGAAGAACGGCTCGCCGTCGGGGGTGAGGAACACGGTCATCGGCCAGCCGCCCCGCCCGGTCATGGCCTGCACCGCTTCCATGTAGATGGCGTCGACGTCGGGGCGCTCCTCCCGGTCCACCTTGACGTTCACGAAGAGCTCGTTCATCACCCGGGCCGTCTCGTGGTCTTCGAAGGACTCGTGGGCCATCACGTGGCACCAATGGCACGACGAGTACCCCACCGACAGCAGGATCGGCCGCCCGCGGCGCCGGGCCTCCGCGAAGGCCTCCTCTCCCCACGGGTACCAGTCGACGGGGTTGTCGGCGTGCTGCAGGAGGTACGGGGAGGTCTCTGCTGCGAGGCGATTCGGCATGCGCGGCACCCTATCGGGACGGCCGCTCCAAACCGGCGAGAATGACGCCATGCCGTCGCCCTGGCGCTCGCACTGGCCGCTCGATCCCGGGACCGCCTTCTGCAACCACGGGTCGTTCGGCGCGTGCCCGACGGCGGTCCTCGAGGAGCAGCAGCGGCTGCGCGACGAGATGGAGCGAGACCCCGTCGGGTTCATGCGGACACGCCGGGAGGCGCTGTGGGACGAGGCCCGGGGCCGTTTCGCCGACTTCGTCGGAGCGGACGCCGAGGGAACCGTCCTGGTCCGCAACGCCACCACCGGCGTGAACACGGTGCTGCGGTCCTGGCCACTGCGGCCGGGAGACGAGGTCGTCGTCACCGACCACGGGTACCGGGCGTGCACGCTGGCTGCCCGGCGCGTCGCCTCCGACACCGGCGCCAACGTTCGGGTCGCCCAGCTAGGCACTCCGGCGCACGACGTGGTCGATCGGGTTCTCGGTGCGGTGACGACGCGGACGCGGCTGGCGGTGATCGATCACGTGACGAGTCCCACCGGGCTGGTGCTGCCGATTGCAGATCTCGTCCGAGAGCTCGCTGCGCGCGGTGTCGAGACGGTCGTCGACGGTGCGCACGCCCCGGGGATGGTCGACACCGACGCCGGGTCGCTCGGGGCGGCCGCCTACACCGGCAACGGCCACAAGTGGATGTGCGCCCCGAAGGGTGCGGCCTTCCTGTGGGTGCGCAAGGATCTGCGCGACGACGTCAGGCCGCTCGTCACGTCCCATGGCGAGGGGGTTCGCCGGCCCGGCCGCAGCCGTCTGCACGATCGCTTCGATTGGAGCGGGACCGACGACCCGACGGCGTTCCTTGCGGTGCCCGCCGCCATCGACACCCTTGCCGGGATGATCGAGGGCGGGTGGCCGGCGATCCGGGAACGCAACACGCGGCTGGCGGCGTGGGGTCGGGCCCAGCTGGCCGACGCCGGGTTCACTCCGGCAGGCCCGCAGGACGGGATCGGGTCGATGGCGGCCGCCCTGGTCTCGCCATCGATGACGGCCGACGAGGGCCTCGCCCTGGAGGACCGGCTCTTCGACGAGCACCGTGTGCGGGCGCCGATCACGTTCGTCGGGGACGCCGCCCATGTGCGGCTGTCGGTGCACCTGCACACCGACGAGGACGACATCGATCGCCTCGTCGAGGCGTTGACCCGACTCCGCTAGCGGACCGGGACCACCCGGAAGATGCTGCCCTCGGACGTGACGATGAGCAGCTCGCCGTTCCCGTCGATGCCGAACGACGACACCTGGCCGACCCGCTCGAGATCACCCATCCAGCGCTGCTCCTCGGCGATCTCGTCGTTCTCGTACGCGAACGACTTGACCCACCCGGCACACCAATCGCTGTAGAAGTAGTGGCCCCGCAACTCGGGGATCTGGTTGCCCCGATAGACGTAGCCGCCGGTGATCGAGCACGCCCCGTCCACGTGCGGGTACATGAGCTGGGCGAACGTGAGACCGTCGGAGTCGCAGTTGCCGTCGGCCGGCGTGAAGCAGTCGTCACCCTCGAAGGCGGGGCAGCCGAAGTTCGTGCCGGCTTCGTCGGTGACGGAGGCGATGTTCACCTCTTCGTCGTCCGTCGCCTTGTCGCCCTGGCCCACGTCGGCGATGTAGATGAGCCCGGTGGCCGGGTCGACGTCGAATCGCCACGGGTTGCGAAGCCCGTACATGAGGATGCGGGGATCGCCTCCGCCGCGGGCGAACGGGTTGCCCGCGGGGATCGCATACGGATCACCCGAATCCACGTCGACGCGAAGGATCGATCCGTGGGGATCGTCGGTGTCCTGAGCGAGCTGATTTCCCAGTCCGCCGTCGCCGAAGGCGATGTAGAGGTACCCGTCGGGGCCGAATTGCAGCATTCCCGCCCGGTGGCGGATCGACTCGTTCGGCTGGTCGATCTCGAAGATCTCCCGGGCCGTGGACCGGTCCACCTGGGTGGCGTCGAGACCCGACGTCGTGTACTCGACCACCCGGGAGTCGAGCTCACGATCGGTGAAGTAGACGTAGACCTTGCCGTTCGTCGCGTAGTCGGGATGGAAGGTGAGGCCGAGCAGACCGTTCTCGATGCCACCCGAGCCGACCACGTCGAGGAGATCGAGGAACGGGGTGCTCCGCACGCCGTCGTCGTCGACGGCCATCACCCGGCCCTGCCGTTCCGTCACGAACACGTAGGGCGATCCCGGTGGCTGCATCGCAAAGGTGGGCTGAGGGATGCCCGAAGCGAGTTGCTCGAGCGCAAGGCCCTGGAGCGGTCCGCTCGGCTCGGTGGTCGTCGTGGTCCCGCCCGCCGTCGTCACGGTCGACCCCGCCGTCGTCGACGTCGCCGTTGCGTCGTCCGTCTCCGCCCCGGTCGTGGTCGTGGCAACGTCGTCCCCGCCGGCCGTCGTCACCGATCCTCCGGCCACAGAGGTCGTGGTCGTCCCCGCGGCGGCGTCTCCGGCGTCGGAGCCGCCGCCGGGGAGCGTGAGGAACGCCG